>JBBSPJ010000036.1:0-17971 GCA_038258905.1 Cytophagales bacterium | reverse complement strand
TAATTAAAACACTAAGACCTGGTGACGAAGTAATAAGCACCAATGATTTATATGGAGGTTCATACAGAATATTCACTAAAATATTTCAGGAATTTGGAATCCATTTTCACTTCATTAATATGGAGAAAATTGATATTCTTGAAGACCATATTACCGATAAAACTAAATTGATTTGGGTAGAAACGCCAACTAACCCAATGATGAACATAATCGATATAGAAGGTGCCGCTAAAATAGCTAAAAAGCACAATGTATTACTTGGAGTGGATAATACTTTCTCAACACCTTACCTACAAAATCCGCTCGATTTAGGTGCTGATTTAGTCATGCACAGTTTAACGAAATACATTGCAGGTCATTCAGATGTTATAATGGGTGCGTTAGCCACAAATAATAAAGAACTAGCGGAAAAATTATACTTTATTCAAAATGCCAGCGGTGCTGTTCCAGGACCTCAAGATTGTTTTTTAGTATTGAGAGGTATTAAAACTTTACATTTAAGAATGCAAAGGCATTGTGAAAATGGCGCTACAGTAGCTAATTTCTTAAAAACTCATCCTAAAATAGAACGAGTTTTCTGGCCAGGATTTAAAGAACACCTTAACCATGATATTGCTAGCAGACAAATGCACGATTTTGGTGGAATGATTTCATTTTCATTAAAAGAAAATACCGAACAATCGGCTTTTGATATTCTTAAGAAATTTAAACTTTTTACTTTGGCCGAATCATTAGGTGGAGTGGAGTCTTTATGCGGGCACCCAGCCACTATGACGCATGCAAGTATACCAAAAAGAGAAAGAGACAAAATAGGTTTATCTGATTCTTTAATTCGAATAAGTGTTGGAATTGAAGATATTGAAGACTTAATTGCTGACCTTAAACAAGCATTAGCCTGATATATTTATGTTTGAACGCTACAAAAGCAAAAGAAAATATGAACCCATTTTACCCGGTCCGAGAGAGTGGCCTGTGGTACAAATCAGCAAAAACCGAAAGGAATTTGTACAGGAAGTAAGTGATATTGCTTTTGAGAGAATCAAAAACACAACAAGAAATAAAACAGCCCTTATTGAAGAGCTGGAAACCACCCTTTTCAAAGAAAAAGCCAGAATCAGAGAAAATCCCTGGAAGGTAGATCCCGATGATGACAATTCATTTTGGAGCGGAGTAAAGCACAAATTACTCGACCTTTCACAAAAAAAGGTGAAAGATAGCGATGAGGTTGATAAGATATTAAAAGAAATTATTCATCGGTATGCCGATGAAATAGCTGGAAACTTTAATACCAGTCACTACCGCTTTGCAAGAGGCGTAGCTACTTTTGGTTTCAATCGCTTACTAAATGCCGCCCGAGTGAAAAAATTCGGATCATTTTGGAGTGATAAACTCACCATGGATGATAAAATCCAAATTAATGGCGAAGTAGATAAATTACGAGAAATGGCAAAAAAAGGCACCATAGTTTTAGTGCCTACACATTCAAGCAATCTGGACTCTATTTTAATTGGTTGGGTAATTTATACTTTGGGTTTACCTCCTGTAATTTATGGTGCTGGGCTTAACTTATTCAATATTGCCATTATTTCCTACTTTATGAATAGTTTGGGAGCTTATAAGGTAGACAGGCGAAAAAAGAATATGATCTACCTGGAAACGCTAAAAACCTACTCATCATTAGCACTTCAAAAAGGTTGTGAGAGTTTATTTTTCCCTGGCGGTACACGCTCAAGAAGTGGTATGCTGGAGAAAGACCTAAAATTAGGTTTACTCGGTACAGCAATTGAAGCACAAAGAATCAATTTTCAGGAAAAAGGTGATGCCGCAGAGAAAATTTTCATTGTACCTGTAAGCTTAAACTATCACTTTGTATTAGAAGCACCAAGTTTAATCCATCAGTATCTGGAAAAACAAGGACAAGAAAGATACTATGTAGAAAATGATGAGTTTTCATCTTCTTATAAAATTATTACCTTCCTATTTAAATTTTTCACTAAGGGATCCAATATATCTGTAAGTATAGGAAAGCCGATGGATGTATTAGGAAATGAAGTGAATGAAAACGGAGAGAGCATTGATAAGAACAATAGAATAATTGAAACAAAAGATTATTTTACTTATCAAAACGAAATCACCATTGACAAACAGAGAGAAGCAGAGTATACCCGTATGTTATCTGAAAAAATAGTCACTCAATACAGAAAAATTGCGCGAGTGTTTTCAAGTAATTTACTGGCATTTGCTGCTTTTGAAATACTTAAAAAACGAAATAAAAAGCTCGATTTATTCTCACTATTAAGGTTACCAGATGAAGATTTAATTATTACTTATGAAGAATTAAAATCAGTTTGTGAAAAGTTAAAGAAAAAAATTTTAGAGCGTGTAGAAGAAGATTGCATGTCAGTAGCTGACCATATATTGGAGCCTATAGACAGTATAATTGCACATGGTTTACTCAATATAGGTATGTACCACTCTAAGAGACCATTAATTAAAACCAAGGAGGGTGATATCACCACAATGGATATGAATTTATTGTATTTTTATAGAAACAGATTAGATGGTTATGGCCTCGAGAAGTACGTTTAAGAAACCAATTGGCGTAGTAGGTGCCGGTAGTTTTGGTCTTGCTGTAGCTAACTTATTAGCTGAAAACAGCCAAGTATTACTCTTTGCCAGAAACCCTGAGGTGGTGGAAGCTATAAACACCACTAAAACCTGGGACAAATACAAAATGCATGAAAACGTACATGCTATCAATGATATACAGCAATTGGCAGAAAAATGTGAGGTAATCTTCCCCGTGGTTCCCTCGGCCAATTTCAGAGAGATGATAAAAACTTTATCTCCCTTTCTGCACCCCTATCATATTCTAATACATGCTACAAAAGGATTAGATTTAAATCTACCGCGAGGTAAAACTTTGGCTGATATGGAAGTACTGGAAAGGCGCCATATCAAAACCATGAGTGAAGTGATTTTAGATGAAAGTGTAGTGGTGAGAGTAGGTTGTTTAGCAGGCCCTAATTTGGCGTTCGAAATAGCGCAAGGTTTACCGGCAGCCACAGTTATAGCAAGTCATTTTAACGAAGTTATTCAAATTGGCCAGCAATTACTCCGAAGCGATAGGTTTCAAGTGTATGGCAATCCTGATCTGACAGGAATAGAACTTTGCGGTGTATTAAAAAATATAATAGCCATTGCTTCAGGTGCATTAAGTGGGCTGGAATTGGGAGAAAATGCCAGATCTTTATTAATAAGCCGGGGTATGGTAGAAATGATTTATCTGGGTCGTGCTATGGGTGGTAAAACAGAATCTTTCATTGGTTTGGCAGGTATTGGTGATTTAGTGGCAACCTCCCACTCCACCCTAAGTAGAAATTTCACTGTAGGTAATAGATTAGCTAAAGGCGAAAATCTGGAAGATATTCTGAAGGATATGAAAGAAGTAGCTGAAGGAGTAAATACCATTCGAATATCTAAAAAAATTGCTGAAAGCTTTAAAATAAGAGCCCCTATTACCGAAATTCTTTATAGGGTTTTATTTGAAGGACTTACTATGGAAGATGCTGTTCAATACTTAATGAAGTATCCGCTGAATGTGGATGTAGACTTTATGTAAGGCATGCTTAAAATATGAAGTATTACGCTAATAAAACTTGCAATTGCTGAAAAAATATTACGAAATAATCATCTCTTAAAAATATATAAAGCATGCTCTTATAAATTTATCTGGCTTTAAGCAAGCCCTATGTAGCATGTACCAAAAGCATTATAAATTTCAGTTCAATTTCTCATTAAAAATTTTATCTTTGTGGTTCGCTAAAAACCGAGACATCCGGTATTCGATTTTTTGAATGAAAGAAATTTCTGCAGAAAAACATTAACAAGATGTGTTTAAATCAAATTTAGGGTTAAAATATAAATTCATAGCATGGGCAAAGTTATAGCAATTGCTAACCAAAAAGGAGGAGTAGGTAAAACCACTTCAGCCATTAATTTGGCGGCCAGTTTAGCTGCATTAGAGTACAAAACATTAATTGTGGATGCCGATCCTCAAGCCAATTCTACCTCAGGTATCGGATTTAACCCAAAAGAAATTGAAAACAGCATTTATGAATGCATGGTTGATGAGGTAGATGCTCAGGATATCATTATAGAAACAGATTTAGATTATTTACATATTTTACCCTCTCACATTAATTTAGTGGGTGCAGAGGTAGAGATGGTAAGTATTAAAGATAGGGAAAACCGAATGAGGGATGCCCTAAAAAAAGTACGAAAAAAGTACGATTTTATCATAATTGACTGTTCTCCATCGTTAGGCCTTATCACTATTAATGCATTAACGGCCGCTGACTCAGTAATAATACCTGTTCAGTGCGAATATTTTGCCTTGGAAGGATTAGGAAAGCTTTTAAATACAATTAAAATTATACAAACCAGACTTAACCCTAATTTAGAAATTGAAGGTATTTTATTAACCATGTATGATGTAAGGTTGAACTTATCAAACCAAGTGGTGGATGAAGTGAAACAGCATTTCAGTAAAATGGTATTTAATACTTTAATACCAAGGAATATAAAATTAAGTGAGTCACCAAGTTTTGGCTTACCTGCAATTGTGCACGATGCAGAAAGTAAAGGTGCTATTAGCTATTTAAATTTGGCTAAAGAAATAATTAATAAAAACGGATTAGGAAAATAAAGAATGGCAAAGAAACCCAGAAAGGCATTAGGAAGAGGCTTAGGCGCTCTTTTACAGGACTCAGAAACGTCAAGCAAAGATTCCGGCATTGAAAGAAATTTTTCAAATGTAGACCCTGTGTCTAACATTAGTGAAATTCCTATTAACCAGATTGAGGTAAATCCCTTTCAACCAAGAAGCCATTTTGATAAAGAAGCATTAGAAGAATTAGCAGAATCCATTAAGGTTCAAGGTATTATTCAGCCAATTACTGTAAGAAAATTGAGCGAAGACAGCTATCAATTAATTTCCGGTGAAAGAAGAACTCAGGCATCTAAAATTGCCGGATTAACTAAAATACCTGCTTATGTACGCTTAGCCAATGATCAGCAAATGCTGGAGATGGCCTTAATAGAGAACATTCAAAGAGAAAATTTGAATGCCATGGAAATCGCCATTAGTTATCAGCGCTTACTAACAGAATGTGATTTAAAGCAAGAGCAATTGGGTGATAGAGTAGGTAAAAATAGGACTACTGTTAATAACTACCTGCGCTTATTAAAATTACCGCCTGATATTCAATTGGCATTGAAAGAAAAGAAAATCAGTATGGGTCATGCAAGAGCAATTATCAATATTGAAGATGTTGATAAGCAATTGGCTGTATTCAAAAAAACCGTGAATGATGACTTATCAGTAAGAAAAGTTGAGGCATTAGTAAGAGATATTGTAACCGGGAAATCTGAGGATGAACAAAAGCCGGCAAAAAAAGAAATGCCATATGAAGCTAAAAACGTGCAAACTAAATTATCTTCTCATTTTGGCACAAAAGTTGGTCTAAAAATTGATGGAAAAAACAAAGGGGAAATAAAAATTCCTTTTTTATCAAAAGATGATCTGAATAGAATTTTAGATCTGTTAGATGTAGAGCTTTAGTATGCGTATCCTTATTCTTCTTTCATTACTTTTATTAATTCATCAAGGGCAAATTTTCGCACAAGAAGAGGCTGATACCGTGGTAATAGTTGAAGAACCTACAGTTCAATTTGATTCAGTTGCCACTATTTCTAGTTTTAATGATATAAAAACCTTTAAAATGCAGGATAGTACCCACTCCCCTCGCAGAGCAGCCTTGTATTCTGCAGTTATACCGGGTTTGGGTCAGTTCTACAATGAAAAATATTGGAAAATACCCCTTGTTTACGCTATGGGAGCTTTTGCAGCCTATCAAATTAAGCAAAATCATCAAAATTTCCTCTATTATAGAAATGCCTATATAAGTTTAGTGGATGGAAATCCAGCCACAAATGGAAATGCCGAAGGATTAATTGAAAGAGGTCAAAATGAGCAAAGCATTGAAAGAAGAGTTGAGCGATATAATAGAGATAAACAATATTGGATTATTCTTGCCGGTTTGTTCTATGTATTAAACATTGTAGATGCAACAGTAGATGCACACCTAAGAGAGTTTAATATTAATCCGGATTTAAGCTTAAATATTGAGCCTGCCATAAATCGTACACAATACAATAATTTTCAGGCTGGTTTAACCTTTAATTTCAGATTAAAATAAAGTATTATCTTTATTCTATAGTAAAAGTAAATACAAAAAAATAATCAAAAGAATACTTAATTAAGCAATGAAAATATTAATAATTGGTCATGGCAAAATGGGAAAAGCAATTGAGGCTTACGCTATTGAACGTGGTCATAGCCTGGTAGCCATCATAGATATTAATGACTCCATCACTCCTGTTTTAACGGAGCAGGCAGATGTCGCCATAGAATTTACCCACCCAGATTCTGCCTTTGAAAACATTAAGTTCTGTTTAGAAAATAATTTACCTGTTCTTTCAGGAACTACCGGTTGGTTAGATAAAATGCCGGAAATAGAAAGTATTTGCAAGAAAAATAACGGTACATTTTTATACGCCTCTAATTTTAGTATTGGTGTAAATTTATTTTTTAAGTTAAATAAGTTTTTAGCACAAATAATGAATGGGCAAAGTGGCTATTCGCCTTCTATGGTTGAAGTGCATCACACCCATAAAAAAGATGCTCCTAGTGGAACAGCTATTACGCTAGCCGAAGGTATTATTTCGGAGAATTCGACTGTTAAAAGCTGGAAAAATGAAAAAACCTCTCAAAATGAGGAATTAAGCATTATTTCTGAAAGAATTGCAGAAATTCCCGGCACCCATAAAATCACTTATCAATCTGAGGTAGATCAAATCAGTATTGAGCACGAAGCCTACAGCAGAGATGGATTTGTACAAGGTGCCGTATTAGTGGCAGAATGGCTTCCGTCACAAAAGGGAATGGTAAAAATTGACGATTTCTTAAAATTATAAAGTATATGAAAATTCCATTTTTCAATAGAAAAAAGAAAACACCAGCCAAGCCAAAATCCAAAACAAGGGAATGGGTAGACGCTATTGTATTTGCTGTAATTGCAGCTACTTTAATTAGATGGGCCACATTGGAGGCTTTTGTAATCCCTACGCCATCTATGGAAGGAACCCTTTTAGTGGGCGATTATCTTTTTGTAAGTAAATTACATTACGGATCAAGAACACCGATTACTCCATTACAATTGCCATTAACCCACAGAAGATTTTATGGTACTGAAGATGTGCCGGCTTACTTAGATTGGATACAATTACCCCAATTTAGGCTCCCGGGTTTTAGCGAGGTAAAAAGAAATGATGCAGTAGTTTTTAACTACCCAGAGGAGTTACAGTATCCCTTAGATTTAAGAGAATACTATATTAAAAGGTGCGTAGGAATTTCCGGTGATAAGCTAGAAGTAAAAGAAGCAATTCTTTATATTAACGATGAAAAAGCTTTTGTACCCAAGGATGTTGAGTTTAGTTACTTTATAAAAACCAAGCAAACAATAAGAGACAGGGTTTTTGAGGATTATAAAATTTGGGATATTAACTATGAGCCAGGTTATGGCTACTTGGTACATGCTTTTCCTGCAGAAATTGAAAAAATGAAAAAATTATCATTTATTGATGATATTATTTTTTCTCCTAATCCAAGCAACCCTTTTGAAACATTGGATAATTCCTATGTAGAGCCTACCACTTTCCCTAAAACCCCCGAAACATCATGGAATAGAGATTTTTATGGCCCGATAAAGGTGCCCTCTGAAGGCCATACAATTAAAATTAACCATGAAAATCTGTTAATGTATGGAGACGTATTAAGGTATTACGAGCATCTAGAAGATGTGAAAATTGAAAACGATGAACTATACATTGAAGGTAAAAAAATAACCGAATATACATTTAAGCAAGATTATTATTTCATGATGGGCGACAATAGACATAATTCTTGGGATAGTCGTTATTGGGGTTTTGTACCCTATGACCACGTGGTTGGGAAAGCTATGTTTATTTGGATGAGTATGGATCCCGCCAAACCATTATTTAGTTTCGATAAAATTCGTTGGAACAGATTATTTACCGGAATTAATTAATCACTTCATTCATTGATAAAAATTTCAAAAGGCGGTTTAGTAGAACCGCCTTTTTTGCTATTATAAATCATTCAAATAGTGTCAAATAAAAAACTTTCCTGAAAATATTCGTTTGTAAATGAATATTACCAATTTAGGCATAAACTACAGAATCCAATTAATACATATTTTTTATATCCATGACAACTACCGCAAACCCATCCAATCAGAAAAATGAAACCCTAATAATTAAAGAAGATGCGGAATTGCTCAAATTCATCATTGCATATTATCCTCATAAAAAAAGGCCTCTGCTAAAATCTATTCTCAGCAATGGCCAAATTAAAGTGAATGGTCAACAAAACACGCAATTTAACCAACCGCTTAAAAAGGGAGATGAAGTAACCATTAATTGGAGTAAACCTACCAAAAAAGTTAAGTTAAGCTATTTAAATATCATTTTTGAGGATGAATTTTTGATTGTCATTGAAAAAGAAGAAGGATTATTATCTGTTGCTTCATTAAAAGAAAAGAAAAAAACAGCTATCCAAATTTTAAAGGAGCACTTAGAAAAAGTAGACCCTAAAGCAAAAGTGCATGTGGTACACAGATTAGAGCGTGAGGTTTCCGGTATTTTGATTTTTGCTAAAAATTCCGAAGTACAAAATAAACTGCAAGACTCTTGGGAAACCTATGTAACAGATAGGAAATATATTGGTGTTGTTGAAGGTAAGTTAAAAAATGAAGCTGGCACTTTAAAAAATTACCTAATGTCCAATAAAAATAATCAGGTATTTGTAGTGGATAGCCCCAATGGAGCAACAGAAACTATCACTCATTATAAGGTGATTAAACAAAGCAATGCCTATTCAATGCTAGAATTTACCCTGGAATCAGGCTTTAAAAATCAGATAAGGGTACAAATGCAACATATGGGGCATCCAATTACTGGAGATAAAAAGTACCAATCAAGGAAAAATCCTTTAGGACGAGTAGCCCTACATGCCAATATGGTAGAAATGAACCATCCCATTACAGGTAAAAAATTGAAATTTGAATTGGTACCTCCTGCAAGTTTCCGGAATTTGGTCGCAAAGGGATAATTCAATTAGGATAAGCTTTACATTAAAAAAGGAACAATTGAAAAATAAAACACTATTAACAAGCGGAGATCTTTCCAGTGAGTTCAAGGATTTTATAGATGAATCGTATCCTGAAATAAATTGCCTAAATGCAAAAAACAGGGAAGAAGTAGCCAAATTACTTCCTCAAGCGCAGTTTGCTGCAGGGTTTAATTTTCTTAAGGAGCATGATATTTCACATTTAAATTGGATTCATTCTTTTAGCGCCGGGGTAGATTCTTATATGGGTTTAACTATCCCTAAAGATTGCCTTCTTTCTAAAACTACAGGTAAAATGGGCAACCGCATGGGAGAATATTGCCTGGCTTATATATTGGAGGATTTGAAACAGATGGAAATAATGCATCATAATCAAAAACTGAAAGCCTGGGTTCAATTGAAGCAACATAGATTATACCACCAAAATATTTATATAATTGGAACTGGTTATGTAGGAACTGAGATTGCTAAAATATTTAAGCCTTTAGCTAATTCTGTAGAGGGAATTAATACTAGTGGTGACTTAAAAGAAAATTTTGATAGTTGTATAGCCTGGGCAAAAGTTAATGAAAATACTATTCAGGAAAATAGCATTATTATTAATACTTTACCTGCCGCAAGCGGAACCTTTAATTTAGTTGGCAAAGAGTTTTTTAGAAAAATAAAAAATTGTCTTTTTTTAAATGTAGGAAGAGGTGCTACCGTGAATGAAGATGATCTACTTCTTGCCTTAGCTAAAAAACGAGTGAGAAAAGCTGTTTTAGATGTTATGGCAACTGAGCCGCTTCCTGTTAAGTCTGCATTATGGCATCATCCACAAATTATTATCACTCCACATATTTCAGGTGTAACCACTGTTTCAGATATTATAGAAAGTTTTAATATGGCCTATGAAAGCTATAATGCAGGAAAAACCAATGAGCTATTTGTAAATATACAAAGAGGATATTAACGCCGGGTTTATTAAAAAAGGGATAACAGATTAATCCATTACCCCTTTTCTACTCAAAAGTAAAATAAATTAATTATCTACCTGCAACATAATTTTAGTATTCACCTTCTTTTTCACGGCTGGTTCCTCACCCAATTGCGATTGATCTATTGAAATCTTACTGTTGGAGGTTTTATTGCTCTTTTCATAATGTTTCATAGCATCTGGCATCCATTTATTAAGGTTGTTAATTCTGGTATCTCCGCTTGGGTGGGTAGATAAAAACTCTGGTGGTGCACCGCCACCTGATTTGGCCTGCATTCTTTTCCAAAAGTCCGGCGCAACCTGAGGATTATAACCAGCCATGGCCATGAAAGTAAGCCCTAGTTGATCGGCCTCGGTTTCGTGTAATCTACTAAAAGGTAAAACTCCTAAAATTGTACTACCACCAGTATAAGCAGCCATTGCCAAAGACTGAGTTTCCTGAGGTTGCTCACTTAAGGCAATTGACAACCCCACTCCCCCTAATTGTTGTACCAAGGCCTGACTCATACGTTCACCGCCATGGCTCGCAATAGCGTGGGCAACTTCATGCCCCATTACTACCGCTACTCCAGCTTCGTCTTCACACACAGGTAAAATACCAGTATAAAAAGCAACTTTACCTCCAGGCATACACCATGCATTCACAATGTTTTCTTGAATTAAATTAAATTCCCATTCAAAGTCTGCAGTAATTTCAGATAAGTTATTATCTGCTAAATACTTTTCTGCAGCATTCTTAATTCTATTGCCAACATTTTTAATCATTTGTACTTGCTCTTGGTCATTCGAAAGTTTACTTTCATCAATTACCTGGTTATAGGAAGTAAAACTCGATGCCATCAATTGGCTATCCGGAACTAAAGACAATTGTCTTCTATTTGTCAGTGGCACCTTTGCACAGGCAACCATTAACATTGTTAAAGCGAGTGTATATATTATTTTTTTCATAATTCAATTTTAAATAAAGATAACATTTGTTTTGGTAGTAACGGATAAACGGCAAACAGGATATTTCTTTTTTAATTTAATTAAGATTCCATTTTTAAACTTAAAAGAAAGCATATTTTTGCAGTTAATAAATTCAATAAATGAAAATACTAGCCATAGGAAGAAATTATGCTGACCACATCAAGGAGCTTTCGAACGAGCGAACGGATGAGCCAGTAATATTTACCAAACCTGATACTGCCATTTTAAAAAACAACGAGCCTTTCTACTACCCCGATTTTAGTAAGGATATTCATTACGAGGTTGAAATTATTTTAAGGATTTGCAAAGAAGGAAAGTATGTTAATGAAGAACATGCCCATAAGTATTATGACAAAATTGGTTTAGGGATTGATTTTACCGCAAGGGATTTACAAAGTAAAGCTAAAGAAAAAGGCTTACCTTGGGCTATTGCAAAAGGTTTTAATGGTTCTGCTCCTATTTCTGAATGGTATAACAAAGAAGATTTCAAGGAATTAAACAATCTTAATTTTTCTTTAAAGGTTAATGGAGAAGTAAAACAAGAGGGAAATACCAGCATGATGCTTTTCTCTTTTGATTATATTATATCTTATTTGTCGAAATTTTTTACTTTAAAAACAGGAGATATTATCTTTACCGGAACACCTGCAGGAGTAGGACCTATAGCTATTGGTGATCGGATAGAAGGATATGTGGAACAGCAAAAATTATTAGATTTTGAAATTAAATAAAAGTGGAGTACTCATATTATTTTTTCTCATCAGTTTACAGCATTTAACTGCTCAAGACAATGAAAATTACCTTTTCCCTATAAACCCGGGAACAAAAAATTATTTAGCCGGCACCATGGGAGAGTTACGCTCTTCTCATTTTCATGCAGGTATTGACATAAAAACCGGGGGCCAGGAAGGATTGAATGTATTAGCTACAAAAAGAGGTTACATAACCAGAATTAACGTAAGTGCTACCGGTTATGGAAATGCACTGTATATGCTACACCCTGATGGCAACACATCCGTTTATGCTCATTTGCGTGACTTCGATGATAAAATAGCCAAATATGTAAAAGAGGCTCAATACAGGCAAAAAAGTTTTGAGATTCAAATATACCCTGAGCCATATGAATTTGCTTTCAAACAAGGTGAAGTAATTGCAAAATCAGGAAACACCGGAGGATCTACCGGCCCCCATTTGCATTTCGAAATTCGTGATGAACAGCAGCGTGTACTCAACCCACTTCAATATGGTTTCAGTGAAATAAAAGACAATATCGCCCCAATAGCACAGAAATTAGCTATCAGACCTATAAATAAAGAATCCAGAGTTCAACATCAAAATGAAAGAAAAGACTATTACCTCATAAGATCAGGGATCAATTATAGTCTTAGAGATACAATATCTGCCTATGGCAAAATAGGTGTTGAACTTTTAGGACATGACAAATTAGATGGGGCCGCCAATAAAAATGGCATCAGTAAAATTGAAGTTTTGGTGAATAATGAGATTTATCATACCCAAACGATTGATGTAATGAGTTTTAGCCTCATGCGACATATTTTAGTTCATTATCCTTATGATGTAAAATACAAAGTGGGCAATAGCTACCATAAATTATATGTAGATAATGGAAACCAACTTAATTTTTATGAAAGTAAAGTGAAAGATGGCTACCTATTTATTGAAGATGGCAAGGTCTATAATGTATTGATAAAAATGTTTGACCCTTATGGTAATAAAAGTGAATTATCATTTCCTATTAAAGGAGAAGCTCCTCAATTGGTGGTTGAAAAAACCATAGATTTTGAATTAGATAGAATAAATTACAAAATTGAAAATAATATATTAAAAGTATTTGTTCAGAATACCTGTGGAGAAGGTGAAAAAACTGAACTGGATTTAAATTTACAAGATAGTATAGCTACTATCCGACCAGATTATTTTCTTAAAGGGGTAGCTGTATATTTGTGGGACTTAAATAATGGAATACCTAATTCATTATTATCATGTGATAAGGGTTTAAATCTTTCTGTAAAAGAAAGAGTAATTCCCTATTCTAATCAATCAATAAAAGCTGAAAATTTCGATGTTGAATTTTCTAAATATAGTCTTTTTGATACTTTATTTCTCCGATCATCATATGAGGTAAGAACTCAGGACTCATTGGAGATTTTTTCAATCCAGCCTGTGAGTATTCCTTTAAAAGGGAATGTTACACTTAACCTAACTCCACGATTTACACGATATTCAAAAGCAAGAACCCATGTGTATCAGACAGATGATGCTGGTAACTTTTCATTTGCAGGAGGTAGTTGGAAAAATAATTCAATTAGTTTTAATACAAGAAATATGGGAGAATATACACTTTTAACAGATAGTATACCTCCAACTATTAGCCCAAGAAACGATAGAAAATCATTTATTATTAATGATAATTTATCAGGAATTGACTCCTTTAAAGCACTTTTGAATAATCAATGGGTATTGATGAAATATGAACCAAAATTAAGATTAATTTGGATCGAGTGGCCTGATGATATTAAAAGTAAAACAGGTAACTTTGAATTAATTGTTAAAGATAAAGCAGGAAACGAAACTGTTTATAACACTAAATTTTAGAATATGAAATTAAAAATAGGTGATAAAGCACCCGATTTTAAAGCAAAAGATCAGGATGGTAATGAAATTTCTTTAAATAATTTTAAAGGTAAAAAAGTAGTGATTTACTTTTATCCTAAAGACAATACTCCCGGTTGCACTGCACAGGCTTGTAACTTAAGAGATAATTACGAAGCATTGCAAAAAGCAGGTTATGTAGTTTTAGGAGTAAGCCAGGATACTGAAAAATCGCATCAAAAATTTATTGAGAAACAAAACTTGCCTTTTCCATTGATTGCCGATACAGACCACACAGTACATAATCTATATGGTACGTGGGCCGAAAAACAAATGTACGGAAAAACCTATATGGGCACTGTAAGAACTACTTTTGTAATTGATGAAGAGGGTAAAATTGAGGACATCATAGAAAAAGTTAAGACTAAAGAACATACATCACAAATTTTAAAATAAACCTAATGCAGAATATTTGCGCTATCAAAAGGCAGAAATATTCAGTAACTAAATTAAACAAATAATGTCAAGTCAAGCAAATATTCAGGAGCTGGAAAAAGTAGCTTCACAGGTAAGAAGAGATATCGTAAGAATGGTTCATGCAGTACAATCAGGACATCCAGGAGGCTCTTTAGGATGTACTGATTTTCTAGTAGCACTATATTTCCATGTTTTAAAACATAAGAAAGATTTTAACATGGATGGCAAAGGTGAAGACCTGTTCTTCCTTTCTAATGGACATATATCACCTGTTTGGTATAGTGTTTTAGCTCGTAGCGGCTATTTTGAGCCGGCTGAGTTAAGCACATTCAGAAAAATTGACTCAAGAGTACAGGGTCATCCTACTACAGAAGAAGATTTGCCAGGCATAAGAATTGCTTCAGGTTCCTTAGGACAAGGATTATCTGCTTCTTTAGGTGCAGCACAAACTAAGAAGCTTAATGGAGATAGTTCATTGGTTTTTACATTAATGGGTGATGGTGAATTGCAGGAAGGACAAGTTTGGGAAGCTGCAATGTATGCAGCGCACCACAAAGTAGATAATATTGTAGCTACCATAGATGTAAACGGACAACAAATTGATGGATCTACAGATCAGGTGATGAATTTGCTGGATTTAAAAGCTAAATGGCAAGCTTTTGGATGGGATGTAATTGAAAGTAATGGCAATAACATGTCTGAAATTGTAAAAGCTTTAGAGCATGCAAAAAGTTTAACTGGAAAAGGTAAGCCCATTATTAATCTTATGAAAACTGAAATGGGAGCCGGAGTAGATTTTATGATGGGTTCTCACAAATGGCATGGTATTGCTCCAAATGACGAACAACTAGAGAACGCATTAGGTCAATTAAAAGAAACATTGGGCGATTATTAAGTCACTCCTTTTAAACCAAAAAGAAATAACTATCCCTTATCCGGTAGTTATTTCTTTTCATTAAATCACTTACAATATCAATAATTGAAATTTAAAGGATACACCATATTATTTCTATTACTACTCTTTTGTGCTCTAAATTCCTATGCGCAAAAAGTAGAACAAAGTATTCCTGAAAAAACCAGAGTGCTCTTTCTTTTTGATGCATCCGGCAGTATGCTGGCTCCTTGGGAAAACACCTTAAGAATTAATGCCGCTAAGGAGATTCTGTCTGATCTAGTAGATTCTTTAAAAGTAAATGACAAAGTAGAACTAGCCTTAAGAGCTTATGGACATCAATCACCTTCTAAAGAACAAAACTGTAAAGACACCAAACTGGAAATAGGTTTCTCTAAAAACAATCATGATCAAATCATTAATAGGTTAAAGTATATTTATCCTAAAGGAACAACCCCTATCTCCTATTCATTATTGCAATCAGCCAATGACTTTCCAGTGGATAAAAGCTATCGAAATATAATAATTATTATAACAGACGGAATTGAATCTTGTGATGGTGATCCTTGTGCCGTATCTTTAGAACTCCAGAAAAAGGATATTTTCCTCAAGCCTTTTGTCATCGGTTTAGGGATGGAAGATAGGTTTGCGAAAGAATTTGATTGTATGGGTCGCTATTTCAATGCAAAAAATATTAATGCCTTTCGTAATGTGCTTAATGGCATTTTAGCACAATCTTTAAATAAAACTACTGCCAGTGTGGAATTACTAGATGAGAATGGCAGACCCAACGAAACCAATGTAAACGTTTCTTTTCTAAATGATTTCACCGGCAATTCAGAATTTGATTTTATTCACTATAGAGACAGAAACGGAAAACCTGATACGGTTGAAGTAGACCCTGTATTGACCTACAATATTAAAGTAAATACCATTCCACCGGTAATGAAAAATAATGTTTTCCTTCGAGGTGGTACCCATAATGTCATTCAAATAAAAAGTCCGCAAGGCACCTTAAATATTACTCAGGAGAATAGTTTTGAATATGAAAAGCCTGTAATTGCATTAATAAGGCAGTCAGGTCGTCCTGAAATAATTCATACGCAATTAATGAAAAGTGATGAAAAATATTTAATTGGAACCTACGATTTAGAGTTATTGACTTTACCCCGCATTTTTATCAGGAATATAAAAATAGAACAAGGTCAGACACAAAACATAACAGTACCTGCACCTGGAAGAGTCAATTTGGTTTATAGTAGTAAAGGCCTTGGTAGCTTATACAAAATTGATGAAGAAGGTAGACAAGAATGGATTAAAAATATTGACCCAGGGGGAGATAAGCTAAGCTTTGGTATTCAACCAGGCCAGTATAAATATGTATTTAGATCCTATAAAGCGCAAGGAAGTAAATACACTCAAATAAAAGAATTTACAGTTAAATCAGGCACAACAGCAAATATTAGAATTTATTAAACGAAGCATAATGGCAGAAACTAAATTTACTTACACAGAAAAAAAGGATACACGTTCAGGATTTGGTGACGGATTACTGGAAGCAGGTCGGAAAAATGATCAAATTGTTGGACTATGTGCCGATTTAATTGGGTCTTTAAAAATGGGTGCTTTTCAGAAAGAATTTCCTGATAGATTTTTTCAAACAGGTATTGCCGAAGCTAACATGATGGGTTTGGCCGCAGGTATGACCATCGGAGGCAAAATACCTTTTACAGGCACTTTTGCTAACTTCTCTACCGGCAGGGTTTATGACCAAATCAGACAATCAATCGCTTATTCTGAAAAGAATGTGAAGATTTGTGCCTCGCATGCTGGTTTAACATTAGGAGAAGATGGCGCTACTCACCAAATATTAGAAGATTTAGGAATGATGCGTATGCTTCCTAATATGACGGTAATTAACCCATGTGATTACAACCAAACTAAAGCCGCTACAATGGCTATAGCAGACCACCATGGCCCTGTTTATTTAAGATTTGGTCGACCTTCAGTGCCTATTTTCACAGATCCTAACCAGAAATTTGAAATAGGTAAAGCTTTGCACATGATTGAAGGAACTGATGTAACCATATTTGCCACAGGTCACTTAGTATGGGAAGCTGTTGAAGCAGAGGCTATCTTAAGAGAAAAAGGCATCAGTGTGGAATTAATTAACATACACACCATTAAGCCTTTAGATGAAGAAGCGATTATAAAATCTGTAGCTAAAACCAAATGTGTGGTAACGGCAGAAGAGCACCAAAGAAATGGTGGTTTAGGTGATGCAGTAGCTCAAGTATTGGCGCAGCACATGCCTACTCCACAAGAATATGTAGCAGTGAACGACCAGTTTGGCGAAAGTGGTAAGCCAGCTGAACTGATGGTGAAATATGGCTTGGATGCCAACCATATTGTGGCTGCAATAGAGAAAGTTATCAAAAGAAAATAATTTATTAAGGTTTAAAGGCCAAGTATCTTTTAAGAAATCTGGCCTTTTTTATTTCAAAGAGCCAATGGTAATTAGAGTTGTAAGAATGACTTTTCAAGAAAACAAGGTAAATGAGTTCCTTGCACTATTTGATGCATATAAAGAAGCCATCAGGAACCAACCAGGTTGTACGCATCTAGAACTATGGCAGGATTTACATCAATCTAATAGCTACTCCACCTACAGCCACTGGGAAACAGAAGATGATTTAAACAATTACAGAACATCAGAAACTTTTGGCAAAGTATGGCCTGCTACTAAAGAGTTGTTTCGTGATAAGCCGGTGGC
>JBBSPJ010000035.1:0-18213 GCA_038258905.1 Cytophagales bacterium | reverse complement strand
CCTCTCTTTTTCTCTATAAATTCCGCAATATGATGCAAATAATCGGCTCTTCCGGGGATTGGTGGGGTGAGATAGCCTGCTGGTATGTCCCAATATTCTAATCCATAATCTGAAACCAAAAGCGCTTTATTAAGCATCTTCACCGCATCAGGATGGGAAAATTCAATCGTTTGATCTCCGTATTTATTGGTAATGACAAAAGGTGCCAATTCAGGAGATGCTTCTATTAATTTTGGGAAATCGTAACGATGACGAAATCTATTATTTGGGTGTAAACCGGGTTTTTCGGCGGGTTGAGTTTTTTTCTTTTCGGGCATGGAGATTATGTATTCTTAAACTAAATGTAAAGATACCTAATTACTTTTACTTTTGGAGGGATGATTTGAATCTGGTTTGCATTTACTCAACATGGTAATGGTCTCCCACAACGGCACAAAGAACACAAAGAAAATGCTTCGCATCCCAATTATTGCTCGCTAAAGCGAGTTTAATTTTCTCGCAGAGACGCAGTGGCGCGAAGTTTTACGCAAAGTAAAATTACCGATTCTGCAAAGCATTGTAAATATATGAGGACATGAAGAAATAACACTTTGTGACCTTTGTGTCTCGTTTAGCCCGGGACAAGCTGTGGGATAAAAGTAAGGTGGCTATTTAGGTACTGCTAAAAAACATTCAAGATCAGCCTGCTCACTTCACCCCAAAAATAAATTTAGTTTGAGAATGATAAGTATCTCCAGGATTCAGTTCTGTAGTCGGGAATTCCGGTTGGTTAGGAGAATCAGGGAAATGCTGTGTTTCTAAACATAAGCCCGATCTTTTTTCATAAGTCACACCATTTTTACCAGTCAAAGTGCCATCTAAGAAATTGCCTGTGTAAAATTGAATGCCCGGCTCGGTAGTAAGCACTTCCATAGTTCTGCCACTTTTGGGCTCGTGAACTTTGGCCGCTAATGTTAATTCATTACTGCCATCATTCAGTACCCAGCAATGATCGTATCCCAAACCATAAGTTATTTGTTGATTTTCTTCATTGATGTCCTCTCCTACTTTCTTGAATTTTCTAAAATCAAATGGCGTATTCTCCACAGAACTGAATTCTCCTGTGGGAATTAATGTGCTATCAACCGGAAGGAAGGCATCCGCCTCTAGCATCACTTCATGATTCAAAATAGGCTCTTTCATGGCTGTGAGGTTAAAATACGTGTGCTGCGTTAAATTAATTACAGTTTTTTTATCGGTAGTGGCTTTATAATCCACCAGTAAGCTATTATCATCGCCTAAATAATAAGTAACAGTGGTTTCAAGGTTACCCGGATAACCTTCTTCCATATCTTTACTGGTATAAGTTAAGGCAAGTGCTACTCCCTCCTCAAATTCAACCTCTTTCCCTGTCCAAACCACCTTATCAAAGCCTTTTATACCTCCATGCAAATTATTACCAATATTGTTAATAGCCAAATCATATTCAACACTATCTAATGTAAATTTACCTTTGGCTATTCTGTTGCCAAAACGGCCGATAATGGCTCCGAAATAAGGCACACCTTCCTGCAAATAGCCTTCAATTGAATCAAACCCTAAAACAATATCTTCAAATTCTCCCTCATTATTTTTTGTTTTAAGGGCTGTTATAATTCCACCGTAAGAAATCACTTTCATTTCCAATCCTTTATAGTTGGTTAAAACAAACTGTTTAATTTCCTCTCCGGAAGGTAAAGAGCCAAATGATTGGGTGGAAAATGAAGATTTTTGTGATTGTTCTGTAGAGGTATTACAAGCCATAAAGAAAATAAATATTAATTGTGCAAATAGGATGAGTGATTTTTTCATTGATGTTGGTTTTAAGAAAAATTACTAAAGTTATTGTAAAAACAAAGGTGAACTTCCTTACAAAAACTTTTAGATTAAAAGCAATTGATTATGAATATCCGTCAAAAATAAGATAAAATATTTAAAAAGAAAGAATGGTGTAAATTAATAGGTTCTAATGCGATTTTAATGGAAAACTACATTTAGGATATATAAAGAAAATAATTTAGCAAGAATGCTCTATTCATTTTCAGTTCTCTAACTGATACTCTCTAAGACTCCTTCTTTTCTTTTGGCTTGAAAAAAAAGAAATCAGCCAAAGGCTGACCAGCCTTTGGCTGGCAATGCAAGCGGCTGAGTACCCGCCAGGTACTTTTCCCACTGTGTCGGAACAAACGAACTTTATTCATTTCTTAACGGCATTTTGCATTTCTAATTGGGAAACAAAAAAACTCCCTGGGGTCAAACATTTTGTTTCTTATTCAATTACAAATACAAAATCCCTAAAATAAATAAGGCCGGTCCTTCTAATGAAAAAAGGATTTACCACTAAGCAAAAATAAATACTATCTCCTGAATTTATTTAGAGTCTGTAGCCAAAACATTTTTATCTATTGTCGGCCAGCCTTCTTCCGTTCATTCCATTTCTGTAATTTTTAATTTAGAATGTCCTTTGTCTGTGGCATCATAAGCGTGAAAAACAAAATAATCATTTCCATTGAAGGTATAAGCACTGTTGTGGCCTGTTCCGGCCCAGTTTTTATTCCCTTCAATAACCAATGATCCACCGCCCTTAGCCAAAGATTTGCCTTCTTTATCATAAAAAGGACCAGTGGCACTTTCAGATTTACCTACTACCACCTTATAAGTGCTGTTTTCTCCTCTACAGCAGTAGTCCCATGAAACAAAAAGATAATACATATCATCCTTTTTAAATATTAAGGGTACTTCTGGTTTGACTATAACCAGTTGTGCAGAAGCATAAAATCAATACAGTGGAAATGAAAAGAGAAAAGAAAAGTCTCCTCCATATAATCGCTTTGTACGTTTTCACTTTAGCTAACAACATTTTAATTTATTAAAATTCCTTCAAAATGGATGACTTCAGTTTGCACGCAACAAGCGCACATCGAAAACACGAGGCATCATTTTTTGGTCAGTCGCTCGGAAAGTTACTTCATACTTCCTGGTTTTTGAAGCAAATGGCCAGTCAATTCTCAATACTTCTTCTCCTCCAGAAGCCTCAAAAGTATTCAAGAGTTCACCATTCACCAACACCTCAAATGCCTCCCCTTTTCTCGCCATAATGCCTACCTGAAAATAACTTGCCTTTTGTGTCGGATCTCTCAATTCATAAGAAAACCAACCTGTACCGCTTCTCCAGTATTTTTCATCACTATAACCCATATGGGTATTCTCTCCTTTAAAGAAGTGATCCGCCTCTGGCTGCTGCTCTCCTGGCTTTACATAATCTAAAGTAATGATTTTTAATGCTAATCTCTCAGCTTCCTCTTGCTTTATTTCAGTTTGCATTTTTTCCAGCCCTGAGGAATCTGTCACAGGCCAATACATCATATAGCGTGCTTCATGAATTTGGTAAAATGGAATAAGCGAAAGATTACTATACGCTGGCGCATAGTATTTACCTTTTAAAGAATACTGTAAAGGAGCTACAGAATCAAGGGTGGTTAATGACTCATCATCTCCTACCAAAACGGGAGCCTGATCAGTAGGGTAAAAATTACCATCAGCGACATGTCCCATCCGGCTATCATCTGCCCAAAGTCCGTCCAAATCAGTGGTATCGGTAATTGAAGCCATTAAAATAGGCCCATGCATGTATGCAGCCCATTTACTACCATCAGGTAAGTACTCCAATCTGGTTTCCATAGGCAACTCTACCGTAATTTTATCACCACTATCCCATTTCCTGTTAATGAAGAAATAACCATTGGTTTGTTTGTTAGCTATCAGTTCACCATTTACTTTTATAGTCGCTTTTCTAGTCATCCATTCAGGTTTTCTCACCTTCAAGGTAAATTCCGCGGATGCCTTCATTTCCTTAATAGCAAGTTCTACTTTATCTGAATGAGGAAAATCTGTTATCTGCTCCACTACAATCCCCTTTTCCTCCCATTTTAAGACGGATGGAATAAATAAATTAACTAGAATATCATTTCCCTGACGCGCATAAATCATCTCTCCATATTTGGTATGGTTTTCTAGTCCGGAACCAACACAGCACCACATACCTTGATGAGGTTGAGAATAGACACGATAGTGCCTTGGTCTGGCCGGAGTAAAATAAACAAAGCCACCATCAGGATGTTGAGAAGAAAGAATATGATTATACAAGCCACGCTCATAGTAATCCATGTATTTAGTCTCTCCCTCCTTCAAAAAAAGAAGATTAGATAGCCTAAGCATATTATAAGTATTGCAGGTTTCCGGGCCCTGTTCTGAACTTATCATAGCCGAAAAATCATCGCTATTGTGGAAATGCTCTCGAACACTATTACCCCCAAAAGCTACTGTTCTATTATTTACCACTGTATTCCAAAAAAATGAGGAAGCTTTATTCCAATGTGTAGAGGAGTCTAAACCGGCCACACGCTGGAAGCCAATCACTTTCGGAATTTGCGTATTAGCATGCATTCCTGTAAGTGAATCTTTTTGGCTCATTAATGGATCCAGTAATAGATGGTGAGAGAGCTTTTTGGCCAGTACTAAATACTTATTCTCACCTGTTTCGGCATACAAATCGGCAAATACTTCATTTAAGCCTCCATGCTCACTTTTAAGCATTTGCTGAAGCTGATCTTCACTCAGTGAATTTGTGGTATTTAACCACCAATCAGATAGATTTTGCCAAAGGATAAACGCTTTTTTATTTCCTGCATATAAATAAGCATCACGCAGTCCAGCAAATATTTTATGAATATTATACAAAGGAACCCAACCACCATTTAGTGAAAAATAATCTGCTTGTATGTTACCATTAGCTATTTCGGCCCAAATCCTATCACTTTCAGGTACCCCTCCTACATAACCATTTCCGTTGGCCTGCTGACATTTCTTCAGCCAATCTACCATATAGTTGAGGCGTTCCAACATCTGCTCATTCCCTGTTGCGGCATACATCATAGACAAAGCGGAAAGGTAATGCCCTCCAATATGTCCGTTTAATCCATCGCCCTCCCAATTACCGTAAAGTGATTTTACAGGTTCAAGTCCAGCCTGTGACAGATAAGGTGCCAGCAGTCTATCTACATCCATTTTCAAAATATATTGCAAATCTGTTTGCTGTGCCTCATAAAAAGGACCAGGTAGCAATTCTACCTGGCTTAAATGAAAGGGTTCAATAGATACTTTTTCCTGCGCTGGTGGCTGACAAGCCCAAACTGCTATTGAAATAAAAATTATACTTATAATTACCCTAATATGCTTTTGAAATGAATGCATCTATCTACTGATTATCTACCATTAAAAAATATCATAATAGCTATTACAATAGCAATAATCAGAATAGATGCTATAATATCTTTCCAGTTATAGCTCATTTTATTTTCCCTGATATCCTCTTCAGATAAGGTACCATATGTTAGACCGGAAATTTTAATAGGATCCGGCTTTTCAGATATTAAGCTGATAACAATGGTAAATACAATACAAACTAAGAAGAACCAGGCACCAAAGGTTAAGAAATTGACACTTCCAATGGTATGCAATACAGATCCCGGGGTTAAGCTATTTTGAACTAATTCCAGAATAATTCTGAGGGCACCTACTATAAACCCAATGACCAAAGTAAGATAAGCTGCTTTTGCATTAATTCGTTTGTAGAAAATACCTAATAAAAACACAGCTGTAATTGGAGGTGCAATATAAGCCTGCACTTTCTGGAGGTATTCATATAGTACACCTGAAATATTCTGCATAATAGGAATCCACAAAATCCCTAAAACCACTACCACCAATGTGGCAATTCTACCAGTGCTCACTAATTTCTTCTCAGTAGCATTGGGTCTTAACTTTTTGTAAATATCTACAGTAAACAAAGTAGAACAAGAGTTAAAAACCGAAGCCAGAGAGCTCATTAAAGCTGCCAGCAAACCTGCTGCAACCAATCCTCTCAAACCTGATGGTAACAAATTGCTCATCAAAACTGGAAAAGCTTGATCTGCGGTATCATAACTTTAAAGACCTTTTTGCTTTAAGGTTACGGCTATAATACCGGGCACTAAAAACAAAAATACTGGCAACAATTTCAAGAATGCACCAAAAATAGCTCCTCTTCTTCCTGCTTTAATATTCTTAGCAGTTAATGTTCTTTGCACTATATATTGATCGGTACACCAATACCATATCCCAACTATTGTACTGGTAATTAATAAACTAGGCCAGGGAAAATCAGGATCCGTGGTAGGCCTCCACATATTGAAATATTCGGGGCCTAAAGTCGCTTTCATTTCGCCCCATCCGCCAACATACTCCAAACCAATAAAGGTTAAAGCAGCAGCACCAAATACCAATACTATAGCTTGCAATGTTTCAGTGTAAACCACAGCACGCATTCCACCAAATATGGTATAAAGTCCAGTTAAAATAACCGTTGCAATGGCTCCTACCCAGAAATTTATACCTAAAAGAGCCGAAACTACTACACCACCTGCATAAATAGTTACTGAAATTTTAGTAATTACATAGGCCACTAAGGAAACTATTGATAAAAACCATCTTGATTTGGCATTAAAGCGTTTCTCTAAAAATTCAGGCATGGTAAACACTCCACTCCTTGCATAAAAAGGAAGAAATACCCAGCCTAAAATCAAAACTACCCAGGCTTGTATTTCATAAATTAGCATAGGAATTTTATCACCTGCACCTGCACCGGCTAAACCCACAACGTGCTCAGAACCGATGTTCGAGGCAAATATGGAAGCTCCCACGACAAACCAGCCAACATTTCTTCCGGCCAGGAAATAGTCTTCCGTATTTTCATTTTTCTTGAGAATTACCCAAATGGCCACCCCAAAAAGAATAGCAAAATATATTGTAATAAATATCCAATCTAAACTATCTAATGGCTTCATATTAACTATTGGATTTTTTATGGTCTTCTAAAAATTTCGCCAAACCACTATCTGTTAAAGGATGATTCAACAAGCCGGTTATTACACTAAGCGGACAAGTAACCACATCAGCACCAGCCTCAGCACATTGAAGCAGGTGCATGGTATGCCTTACAGAAGCGGCCAATACTTCAGTTTCGTATCCATAATTCTGATAAATTAGGATAATCTGCTCTATTAAAGCCATGCCATCATGCGAAATATCATCTAATCGTCCTATAAATGGAGAAACATAACTTGCGCCTGCTTTGGCTGCTAAAAGAGCCTGTCCCGCACTAAAAATTAGTGTGCAGTTGGTTCGGATCCCTTCAGCTGTAAATTGCTTTATAGCTTTGATACCTTCTCGAATCATAGGCACCTTCACTACGATTTTATCATCCAATTTAGCTAGCTCCCGCCCTTCTTTCATTATCCCTTCATAATCTGTAGCTATTACTTCAGCGCTTACATTGGCTTCTACAATATCGCAAATTGCTTTATAATGGGCAATTACATTGTCTTTCCCTGCTATTCCTTCCTTTGCCATGAGTGATGGATTGGTGGTTACTCCATCTAAAACTCCTAATTCATAGGCTTCTTTAATATCTTTTAAGTTGGCTGTGTCAATAAAAAATTTCATGATTATAAATTTAATTTTTTGTAAAAAACTTTCACTTTTTTGTAGATGTCTTCCGCAGTAAAGCCGAATTTTTGATCCAATACCTCTGCAGGAGCTGAATAGCCAAAATGATCTAATCCAATTACTTCACCATTCCAGCCTACTAAAGACTCTAATGTTACAGGGAGACCAGCCGTAAGCCCAATGAAAAACTTGCCAGAATCCAAAACACTTTTTTGATAAGAATACGACTGGCTTCTAAAGAGACCTTCGGAAGGAACCGAAACAATATCTACAAAAATGCCATCCTTTTCCAGCAGCTCACTGGCTTCAAAAAGTGTACTTACCTCTGAGCCATTACCTAATAAAATGATTTTAGTTTCATTTCCTTTTTTCACTACATAAGCGCCTTTTTTAGCACCTTGAGCCTGTTCAAACCTATTCTCGTGTGGTAAATCTTTAATACCTTGTCGAGATAAAATCAATCCTGTAGGAGTAAAAGTATTTTCCAAAGCCATTTGCCATGTCACCGTGGTTTCATGAGCATCTGCGGGTCTTAAAGCGAGAAAGCTTTTATTACCGGAATGGTTCTTAAGTTTTTCCATTAGCCTGATTTGCGCTTCCTGTTCAATTGGTTGGTGGGTAGGGCCATCCTCTCCTACTCTAAAAGCATCATGTGTCCATAAATAAATTACAGGTAGTTCCATTAGCGCAGATAATCTTAATGCTGGCTTTTGATAGTCGGAGAAAATAAAGAATGTACCAACAACCGGAATAACCCCTCCATGCAAAGCCATACCATTGGCCATTGCCGCCATAGAAAATTCAGCGACACCGGCTTGTAAGAAATTACCTTTAAAATTATGATGACTAAATGAGGTGGTTTTTTTAAGGAACCCATCTGTTTTATCGCTATTACTTAAATCTGCAGAAGCTACTATCAAGTTTTCTACCTTATCAGCCAAAGCTGCCATCACCACAGATGAGGCATCCCTTGAAGCTACATTAGCTTTCTGGTTTATTTCAGAATAATCTATTTTAGGTGTTTTACCACTTAAGAATAAATCTAACTTTTCTGCTAATGCCGTATTTTCCTTTCTCCAGGCCGTCTCTGCTTCTTTTGCTTTAGCTACCTCTTTTCTTTTTCTTTCTAAAATAGATTGGTAGTAAGAGTTTACCTCATCAGGCACTAAAAAAGGATCTTTAGGATCAGCCCCTAAATTAGCCATGGTTTTTTCATAAGAAGCACCAGTTTTACCCACAGGTTTTCCATGTAATTCTACTTCACCTTCGAAAGAATTGCCTGTATCGTCTACACAACCCTTTCCCATGATGGTTTTACCAATAATGAGTACCGGTTTGTCTTTTTCATTGTTGGCATCAGTTAAAGCTTCTCTAATAGCATCATGGTCATGACCGTCAATAGTGACAACCTTCCAGCCCCATGCTTCATACTTTTTAGCTGTGTCTTCACTTGTTACATCTTCAGTTTTTGTAGAAAGCTGCACATCGTTAGAATCAAAGAACATCACAAGGTTATTCAATCCTAAAAAGCCAGCAATTCTTCCTACTCCTTGTGAGATTTCCTCTTGAATACCTCCATCAGAAATATAGGTGCAGATTGTATGGTCCATCCAGCTACCGAAGCGTTCTACTAAGAATTTTGCAGCCAAAGCGGCTCCAATTGCCATCGCATGACCCTGACCTAAAGGCCCTGAGGTATTTTCAATACCTCTATCCTTATCCACCTCAGGGTGACCTGGTGTAATAGAACCCCACTGTCTGAAGTTCTCCAAATCGTATTTACTATAATTGCCCAATAAATGTAATTGGCTATAAAGCATGGCGGATAAGTGACCTGGATCAAGGAAGAACCTATCTCTGTTATGCCAGGTCATATCATCAGGATCAAATTTTAGAAATTCGCTGTATAAAATATGCATAAAGTCTGCACCTCCCATTGGGCCTCCCGGGTGGCCTGATTGTGCTTTCTCTACCATAGCTACAGATAAATATCTGATGGCATCAGCACTTTGTAAGTCTACATTTTTTTTCATTATAGTTGATTTTGAAAGAGTTGATAATATACTTCGTTATGTCGGAGTGTTTCTTTAAAGCTTCTTATGCTTGTATCATTATCTATCACCACTGTTTCTATTCCCGCCATTTCCGCAAAATCTTCAAATATTTCAGTAGGAAGCGATTTACTAAAAACTGTGTGGTGTGCACCGCCACCATAAATCCAGGCTGCAGCAGCAATTTTTAATGAAGGCTTAGCCTCCCAAAGGACTCTGGCCACTGGTAAATTTGGTAAATCAAGTTCCGGACTCACCGCTTCAACTTCATTAATTAGTAAGCGAAACCTGTTACCCATATCAATTAGGGAAACATTAATGGCAGGACCAGAAGCAACATTGAATACCAACCTGGCGGGATCATCTTTTCCGCCAATAGATAATGGATGTACTTCACAGCTAGGCTTACCAGAAGCAATTGAAGGACAAATTTCTAACATATGAGATCCTAATACTCTCGATTTATTTTTACCGAAATCATAGGTATAATCTTCCATAAATGAAGTACCTCCCTCTAAGCCTTGCTCCATTACTTTGGCAGCTCTGAGTAATGCAGCCGTTTTCCAGTCACCCTCAGCACCAAAGCCATATCCGGCTTCCATTAATCTTTGAGTAGCTATGCCTGGTAATTGTGGGAAACCATGTAAATCTTCGAAAGTATCGGTATAGGCTTCAAAACCTCCATCTTCTAAAAAGGCTTTCAATCCCAATTCTATTTTGGCAGCATCTCTTAGGTTTTTACCGTTCAATGTTTCTTTATCAATCGTATAGGTATCGCCATAAATCTTCACTAAATCATCAATTTGTTGTTCTGTTACTTTATCCAGAAACTTCACTACATCACCAATACCATATCCATTTACAGAAAAACCAAATCTCATCTGGGCTTCTACTTTATCTCCCTCGGTAACGGCTACCTGACGCATATTATCGCCAATTCTGGCCACTTTTAAAGTTTGGAATGTATGCCAGCCAGCAGCTGCTCTTGTCCAGTAACCTAATTCTTTTCTAGCATCTTCATCTTTCCAATGACCCACAACTACTTTTCTATTTTTGCGCATACGTGTCATCATAAAGCCGAATTCTCTGTCACCATGAGCCGATTGGTTCTCATTCATGAAATCCATATCAATTTCATTCCAAGGAATTTCATCATTATATTGAGTATGAAAATGTGCCAATGGTTTTTGAAGTAATTGCAAGCCCTTGATCCACATTTTTGCAGGAGAAAAGGTGTGCATCCACACTACCATACCAATACAGTTTACCTGATTATTGGCGTCCTGACAAACCTTATAAATTTCATCAGGAGTAGTAGAAAGGCCTTTGTAAACTATTTTTACAGGTATTTCAGTGCTGCCATCTAATGCCTTCGCTATTTCTGTTGAATGGTTGGCTACATTTTTCAAGGTTTCTTCCCCATATAAATGCTGGCTGCCAGTTACAAACCAAACCTCATAATTCTTAATATCTCTCATTGTACTCATTAATTTTGTCCGTAGTATGAATTTTTTCCGTGTTTTCTTTCATAATGCTTTTTAATCAAAGCATCTTTTAAGCGGGGCGCCTTAGGATTAATCTGTAGACTTATAAAAGCCATTTTGCCCAATTCTTCTAAGACTTTACTGTTATAGACTGCTTTTTGTGCATTTTTACCCCATGTAAATGGACCATGGTTGCCAATCAGTACCATTTCCACTTCTTTATAAGAAAGCTTCTTATTAGCAAAGCAATCTAAAATCTGTTGCCCTGTATTATGCTCATAATCTCCTTGAATGAGTTCATCGCTCATTGGAGGAGCGCATGGAATATCTTCCGTAAGGTGATCGGCATGAGTAGTACCCATGATCGGAATATCCCTTTGTGATTGTGCCCAAGCTACTGAATAAGTGGCATGTGTATGTGAAATACCGCCTATTTCAGGCCAATTTTTATATAAGTAAGCATGTGTTTTTGTATCAGAGGAAGGTCTCATCTCGCCTTCAATCACATTATTATCAAAATCAAGTATGACTATATCCTCCTTTTTCAATACTTCATAAGGCACCCCACTGGGTTTAATAGCAAAAACACCTTTTTTCCGATCTACACAGCTCACATTGCCGAAAGTATAAATCACTAAGTCAAGCTTAGGAAGCATCATATTGGCTTCGTAGCATTCTTCTTTTAAAGCTTTATATTCTGACATAATTTTATTTTTCTAATGTTGATTTCTCTATATATGCACCGAATGATTTGTATTTAGCAAATTGCTTTTCGTAATAGCCTACATTTTCTTTAATAGGCAAATAAGTTTTATCAAAACCATTTCCCATCATTTCAGATGCCTTGCTCACTGTTGGATAAATTCCTGATGCCACTGCAGCATACATAGCTGCACCTAATGCAGGAGCTTGTTCTGATACAGCAATTTTTATTGGCCTGTCTAAAACATCCGCCAACGTTTGCATAATAAACTTAGATTTTTTGGCAACTCCACCAATTCCTACTACTGATTTTATTGATACTCCCTCCTCTTCAAATCTATTAATGATTTCCTTAGCTCCATAACAAATGGACTCTACTAAGGCACGGAAAATTACTGGTGCTTTGGTACCTAAGCTCAAATTCATGATAGCTCCTCTTAATGCCTGGTTGGCATCTGGCGTTCTTCTTCCATTTACCCAATCCAAAGCGATAGGTGAGGTTTCTGACATTGGCGTTTTCGCTGCCTCATCTGATAACTCCGCAATCATTTTATCTTTAAATAAAGTGATTTGCTCGGCACTTACACCATTATCAGATGCTGCCAACTTATTTAAAGGCCATGATAATACATCAATATACCATGCCAACAGGTCACCAAAAGCTGACTGACCAGCTTCTAAACCTACCATACCGGGAATAACAGAGCCATCTACCTGTCCGCAGATTCCCTTCACTGTATTTTTACCGATAATATCAGTAGGAGATACTATAATGTCGCAAGTGGAAGTCCCCATTACTCTAACAAGGGTGTTTTCCTTCACTTCTGCCCCAACAGCTCCTGCATGGGCATCAAACGTGCCAACTGCTACCACACAATCGATAGAAAGACCGAGTTTTTGGGCCCATTCTGCATTCAAATTTCCGGCAGGTAAGTCAGAAGTATAAGTTTCTGAATAAAGGTTTTTCTTTACGTCTACTAAGTAAGGATCTAAAGCTGCGAAAAAGGCATCTTCCGGCAAACCGCCCCAGCTCTCATGCCATAAAGCTTTATGACCTGCTGCACAACGGCTTCTTTTAAATTCGGTTAGGTTATTATCTCCTACCAATAAGTAAGTCATATAATCACAATGCTCTACCCAGGAATGAGCAGCATTTTTAACTGCTTCATCTTCTCTTGCTATATGCAATATTTTAGCCCAAAACCACTCAGAAGAATAAATACCACCCACATATTGCATGTAATCTGGTCCATCCCAGCTAGCTGCCAACTGATTCATCTCTTCAGCTTCTTTAATAGCAGTATGATCTTTCCATAAAACCATCATCGCATTTGGGTTTTCCTCAAATCCTTTCAATAATGACAGAGCCTCACCTTTTTCATTTACAGGTATGGGAGAAGAACCAGTAGTATCAATACATATACCTTTTACCAAAGAAGGATCAATGCCGGAATCCTTTAGCACTCCCTTAATAGTGTTCTCTGTTCCTTCGATGTGATCTAAAGGATGTTGCCGGAAAAGATTGCGGGAAGGATCACAAAATTGTTGATTTTTCCATCTTTTATACCAACTTACATTACTTGCCAATGTACTGCCATTATCGGTGTCTACCAGAACAGCTCTAACCGAGTCTGTGCCAAAATCTAAACCTATTACATATCTTTTATCCATCCTTAGAATTTTTCATTAATTAACAAATGTTTAAAACATCAGTCTAAATCACTTTAAATAGTCAATTTTCGAATTATTTGATATTTATCGTCATTATGACGTTTATTAATAATCACCAATATACAGTTAATTATTTTTATTTAAAACTTAAGGCATTATTTTTACAAAAAACTTTAAGAGTTAATGTTTAAAATTAAAAATTCTGTAATAAGTAGTAAATACAAGAATCAAGAGCCTATATTATTAGCTGTTGATTGTATAATCTTTGGTTTCGACCATGAAGGCCTCAAACTTTTGATTTTTAAAAGAGAATTTGAGCCTTTGGCAGGTAAATGGTCATTAATTGGTGATTTTGTCAATAATGATGAAAATGTTGAAGATGCTGCTTATAAAGTATTGAAAGAAACCACAGGGTTAGAATCGCTTTATGTAGAACAGTTACATGCTTTTGGAAAAATTGAAAGAGATAATGGAGGCAGAGTGGTCTCTATTGCTTATTGGAGCTTAATTAAATTAAATGATGAGAATAAAAATTTAAATGTGGCTAACCATGAAGCAAGATGGGTTGATATTAATAAAGTACCTACATTGATATTAGACCATAATGATATGGTGAAAATGGCCATGGGTAGGTTACAAGATAGAGCTCGATTTCGTCCGATAGGTTTTGAACTTTTACCTGATAAATTTACCTTACCGCAACTACTTAATTTATATGAAGCTATTTATCAAACTAAATTTGATGACCGTAACTTTAGAAGGAAAATAATTAAGACAGGCTTATTGATTAAATTGGATGAAAAAGATAAATCTACTTCTAAAAGAGGTGCTATACTTTATAAATTTGATTACCAACAATACAATAAATTATCTAAAGACGGCTATTTATTTGAATTATAATAATTAAAATGATACAAATAGGATTACTTTTTGACATGGATGGGGTAATCGCCCATACCAATCCACACCACAAGGCAGTAATTAAAGATTTCTGCAAAAAATATGAAGTAGAGGTAAGTGATGAATTTTTGGAAGAGAAAGTGTATGGCAGAACCAATAAAGAATGGATTCCAGAGTTTTTTGGTGAAATTTCAGATGCACAATTAAAAGAGTTTGCAGATGAAAAGGAGCAGCTTTTTAGGGACGCATATCAACCTGACTTAAAACCTGTAGAAGGCTTAATATCCTTTCTTAATGAGATGAAAGCTGCAGGTATACCGATGGTGGTTGGAACTTCAGCACCTTACGAAAATGCAGATTTCATATTATCAGGCTTAGAAATAAAAGATTACTTTGCTGCTATTTTGAGCTCCTCAGATGTTACTATTGGCAAACCACACCCGGAAATTTATTTAAAAGCAGCTGCAGCCATCAATTTGTCACCTGAAAACTGCATTGTATTAGAAGATTCATTGGCTGGCGTTAAAGCTGGCAAAGCCGCTGGAGCTAAAGTTTTAGGAATTACCACTACCCATTTACCCTCTGAATTAGCAGCCTGTGATATAGTTATTACTGATTTTAAGGATTTACATCTCGAAGATTTAACCAATATTTTTTAATTACTTTTTATTCAAGCTCTTAATATAGAGACGTTCAACTTTCTCTCTGGCCCATGGCGTTTTCCTGAGAAAGGTTAGGCTGGATTTAATAGAGGGATTAGTATTGAAACTATTGATTCTAATTCTATCACCTAATTCATCCCAACCATACACTTCTATTAAATGCTCTAAAATAGCCTTTAGTGTTATTCCATGAAGAGGATTATTGGGTTGTTGTTCAGGCATGATATTATTAGTTAAGTTTCTATTCTCATTCAAAAAGAGAAAAAGCACCTGTTAACAGGTGCTTTTTCATTTAATTCTTCGCTTAATATGATGAATTATAACAAATCGTTGGTTTTACGAACTGCATCAGCACTTTCTTTCAGCTTTGCTTTTTCCGCATCATCCAATTCAATTTCTACAATTTCCTCAACACCATTTCTACCAATAATTGCAGGTGCACCTAAACAGATGTCATTTAAGCCATACTGACCTTCTAAAAATACTGAACAAGGGAACATTTTCTTGCTATTTAATGCAATTGCCTGTACCATTGCAGAAACTGCTGCTCCCGGAGCATACCAGGCAGAAGTTCCTAATAATTTAGTTAAAGTTGCACCCCCTACTTTAGTTTCTTCTAATACATAAGCTAATTTATCTTCACTTAAGAATTTAGAAACTGGCACACCGTTTCTTGTTGCCAATCTGGTTAAAGGAATCATACCTGTATCGCTGTGTCCGCCAATTACCATTCCATCAACATCGGATGCCGGGCAATCTAAAGCTTCGGATAATCTGTATTTGAAGCGGGCAGAATCTAAGGCTCCACCCATACCAATAATTTTATTTTTAGCGAGTCCGGTTGCCTTATGAGTAAGGTAAGTCATGGTATCCATTGGGTTAGATACAACAATGATGATTACATTAGGAGAATGCTTAATTAAATTCTCTGCTACAGATTTTACAATTCCAGCGTTTGTAGATATTAGCTCTTCCCTCGTCATACCAGGCTTACGTGGTATCCCGGAAGTAATTACAGCAACATCACTCTTTGCAGTTTTGGAATAATCATTTGTAATACCTGTTATTTTGGTATCAAAGCTATTTAAAGAAGCGGTTTGCATCAAATCCATTGCTTTACCTTCTGCAAAACCTTCTTTAATATCTAACAATACTACTTCAGAAGCAAAATCTTTAATAGCAATATACTCTGCACAGCTGGCACCTACTGCCCCTGCTCCTACTACGGTAACTTTCATTTTATATATTTTATAAGTTAAACAATCAATTAATTCAATTCAAATTTACAAAAAAGATCATCCACCCATGAATAATTGTCATGAATAGTTTACTCTATCAATCTTTTCTTATTCTTTAATACCTCCAAATGCTTATTTTGTTACTTTACCATAAACTTGCCCTAAATCGAAAAATCCAAAATTATTTTTATAGGAAGAAAAAAGCCTACTCATATAATCATTTTGTTGTTTTAAATACGACTCCAACATTTTCGCTTTAGTCTTAGGATGTTGATCAAAAATTTCGAAAATGTTAATTTGAGGGATTACATAAATTTTGGCAACCTCACTGGAAACAATGGAATTGTAAATTCTTTTAGAATCAGGCACCAATGTGTTATCCCCGAAAGATTTATTCTCATGAAGTGTGCCTAATTCTTCAAACCTATCTCTTATATCTATACTCAAGGTAATTTCGCCTTCTTTTAATAGGTACAATGCATGGCTGGGATCCCCACGAAAAAAAACTACTTCGTTTTCCTTATAAAGCCGCATATGCATGGATGGAATAAAGTAAGATAGTTGTTCAAAGTTCAATTGTTCAAAGAGTGTAATTCCTTTCAAAAATTGAAAAAACTCAATCTCCTTTTCAGTATAGGATCTTTTAAACGGATTAATTAATTTCATTTGTAATAACTTTATTTAGTTACAAAAAATAAATAACCGAGGTATTAAAAGATAAATAACAATATCATATCCCTTCATATCCCATTTATTATCTCATGGTACTCTAATCGTAAAACACTTGATGTTTGTTCAGTAATTTTATAATTCTCAGAAATCCTTCTATTAATTAACCAAACTATTTCGCCATCAGATTCCAAAATTAATTGTTTTTCTTTTTCCGGCATTGAAATTTTGTCATCAATTAATATGTCGCTGATTTTTTTGTTGCCTCGCATACCCAAAGGCTTCATTCTATCCCCCTCTTTCCATGTTCTAAGAATTATAGGATCCTTTAATAAATTGAAATCTACCATAGCAATATTACTAGCAATCCCCTTCTTAAAACTAGCCATATTTATTATATCCCATTGCAACTGATAAACCGCTTTCCCCTTCTCCACTTTTACTCTTCCATTTTCATCCTCAAAGATTAATTGTAGAAACACTTTATCATTCCCATCCTTTGGGCTTAAAACCAGATATTCCCGATCTACCGATAAAACATATTGCTTTCCCTCTAAGAAGGCTCCAGATTGGTTAAATGTAAATGCAGATAATTGTTGCAAAGTAAAATGATAAGGTTTTAAAAACTCCGATAAATAAATTACTCCATATTTTAAGTTTAATATTTTTTTATTGATAAAGATTATATCCGCCTTGCTTTCTAAATATTCTTCTTTTAAATCATCAATTTTCTCTGTAAATGCGGACTCTGCAGCTCTCAATCTGAGTGAACTGGTATTAAACCCTTCAAACAGATTAGGGTTTTGTGCTTTCAGGTGAGGAATTACATGATGTCTTATGTCATTTCTTTTATAGTCATCGGACTGATTAGAGACATCTTCTCTCCACTTTATATTATTCAACCTGGCAAATTCCACAATAGAGATTTTATCGGTAAACAACAATGGCCTTGCTACATTCTCTGATAATGGTAAAATTCCTCTTATTCCTTTAATGCCAGTCCCTCTTGTTAGATTTAAAAGTACAGTTTCAAAAGAATCTTCCGCATGGTGGGCAGTTAGTAACTTAGTGTAATTATGCTCTGCTAATAACTCAGAAAACCAATTATACCTTAACTCTCTGGCTTGCATTTGAGTGGAATACCCCTGGCTAGATATGCCTTTTTGCACAACTACTCTCCTAACATGACAAGTCACATTCAATTCTTTCGCTAAATTTTCAACAAATTCCTGATCTAACTCTGAATCATTTCCTCTTAATTGAAAATTCATAT
>JBBSPJ010000034.1:0-18641 GCA_038258905.1 Cytophagales bacterium | reverse complement strand
CGGTGCATAAATAAAACCATCTCCGTCAACACTTCCCACTATAGAAAGATTGTCGGCTAAGGCTTCACCTTGAAGTGGCACATACCCACTGAAAAACAACTCTTGCGTAGCATCCTTGTCGTTCCATTTGTAAAGGTTCCATCCATTTACTCCATTCCCATTTCTTAGATTAGAGCCTAAAATAACACCATTATCGTCAGTTGCGACATTAAGAAGAAATAAGTTGCCTGAAGCAAAGTTCTCTTTCCCATTAATATATTCTTTATTAGGATTAGTATCATCATCAGCAAAACCAGCCGTTACATCCGTTCCATCTGCAGCTGACAACACTCTAATTTTATCATTATTATTATGAACGTACACATAGTCTGCCGAAGCGGCTAAATCTCTGTCATTGTTTGCGGTAAACCATGTAGGTAATCCATCTCCAGCAAGCGTTCTTTCCCAAACCGGCGTGATAACTGCTCTTGGCGCAGCTTCTTTTGTTACAGTAACCGTATAAGCTTGGATAGTAGTGCCATCTTCTGCTGTAACAGTATACACTACAGGCTCAGTAAAGTCTTGAGCAACATCTGTAGCAGGACTTACAGTAGCATTCGTAGAGATTACTATAGTAGGTACAAGAGTGGTCACGTTCACGTCAAACGGAACAGTTACTGCAATATCAGTCCCTGTTAGTGCTCCATCTACCGGAGGAGTTAAACCAGCAAAAACGAATGAAGCGATATTTGCCTCATTATTTACTACATCTTGTTTTGTTACAGTTACTGTATAAGCTTGAGTAGAGCCATCTTCGGCTGTAACTGTGTACGTAACTGGCGCTGAAAAATTTTGCGATACGCCTGTATTGGGACTAACAGTGGCATCATCAGAAATCACAATTGTTGGTACCAAAGCGGTAACATCAGTAGTTCCCGGAACGGAAACAGCAATATTAGTTCCAGAAATTGTACCTGCAACAGGTGGTGTTAATCCTGCAAAAGTAAATGATGAAATAGCTTTTTCAGCACTTCTGTCGGGTTCCGGATCATCGTCTTTACATGCTGTAAACATAAGTCCAAACATCGCTACAAAGAGTAGGATAGTTCGTAATTTAAATTGTTCTTTAAGATTCATATATTTATTGTTAAGTGAAAATTTGTATTCGATTTTAATTCGCATCCCACCATACTTTGGTGGTCATTAAATCCGCTCCCTGTCTTGCAACAGCAGCTTCATAATTTTGTCTGTTTAATGCTTGTTCTTCCGCAGGATACCTTAACCTACTTGGTAACTCTGTGCCGCCCGTTTCGCTTTGTCCATCCGTATTGGGGATCGGATTAAGCTGTGGAAACCCCGTTCTCCTATATTCTGCATAAGATTCTAGCCCTTGGTTTAGGTTAGCAACCCATTTCTGTGTAATAATTTGCTCAAGTCCAGTAGCTGGGTTAAACTGAATAGAGGGAGATGCTACGTAGGCATCTATGCTATCTTGAGAGATATTAATTTCCGGTAAGGCGGCTGCCTCTTCTGCGGATATTCTGCTTATAATATCAAGATAAACATCTTGCCAGTAGCTAATAGATGCTTTAATTCCCTGCTCATAAAGTGCTTCGGCAGACCCTGGTCCCCAACCTCTTAGTGCGGCTTCTGCCTGTAAAAACAAAACCTCTGGGTAAGTGAGCAAGCCTGTTGGTGCTGCTTGACTGGAAATAATATCTGTATCTTCTGAAAAGGAGTTAAGATCAAGCTCTGCTAATTCCTGAGGGTTTAGCCCATTTTGCAAGCCTAAGTACTCCCCTTCCGCATTGCTTGTTGCGAATAATGGCAACCGTGGATCATTGTTATTTCTTAAAAAGTCTACAAATGTATTACTCATTCTATATTCATTAAAGCTTTTTAAAATACTCATAGGCTGAATGTTCTCTAAAGCAAAACCAAAATCTATTCCATATTTAAGAAGTGCCGATTGCTCGTTTGATGAAATCATATTATTTTCAGTCAGTACTTCAGAAACATGCGTTTGTGCTATATCTGGAGCTACTTCGCTTAACCTCATGGCTAACCTTAACCTTAATGAATTAGCAAATCTTATCCAACTATTTACATCGCCACCGTACACCACATCACTGGCTCCAAAACCTTGAAGAGAAGGGGTTTCTAATACATCCGCTGCTGCTTTTAGCTCGTTTAGCATATCGAGGTAGATTTCTTCTTGGGGTGTATACGCTGGCTCAATGTCACCGGCAAATGCTTCATTATACGGTATATCACCGAATAAATCGGTTACACGGTGTATGATAAAAACCTTCCATATTCTAGCAATTGCATTTTTGTTGGTTTTTAAATCATTTCCTTCTGTAATTTCAATTATCTGCTGACACTGCATACCGAAATCTGCAAAAGCTGCATTCCAATAAGCGGTAAGCCAATCATTTCTTGAAATATACCTACCAGTTGGAAAGTAGTCTACAGACACACTATAATACTGCATATAATGCTGTGTGTACAATTGCTGCACTCTTTGGTATTCTGTATACCTGAGCGCCCCATACACTAGAGATCTAGTGAAAAGTAAGTTCTCGTCAAACCTGTCCTCGCTTACTGCAGTCCGATTAGTATTAATTTCATCAAATTCTGAAGTACAGCTCCAAAAGGAAGCCATCAGAAAAAAGGCTAAAATAGCTACCTTGACTTTATAGTTGAATATCATTTTCATTTGCTCTTTCATTCAATATTTAATTGTCTTCAATTAAAATATTTCTTATAACGATATATTTACATTTACACCAATGCTTCTAGTACTTGGTATAGCAAAAACTTCAATCCCTTGGTCGTTCCCTGCATTAAAAGTGGCTTCAGGATCAAAACCAGGCGTGTTTTTAAGGATGAAAAATAAATTTCTCCCTACCACTGAGACGCGCGCACTGTTCACGAAATTGTTATCGAATAACTTGGAAGGTAAGCTATATCCCAAGGTAAGCTCTCTAAACTTAATGAATGTGCCGTCGTACAAAAACTCTTCTGCAAAGAGCTGAGATTGTCCTCCCACATTGCTCCAATAAGCTTGAGGATCTACTTCCACAGTGTTGGGCTGACCTGATTCTGTAACACCCTCAGCGACATAGCCTCCAGCGCCCGCATACCATTCTAACCTGTCGTTCTCAGTAAATTTGGCATTTCCGTTAGCGGCTGCTATAGCGTTAGAGAAAGAAAACATATCTCCTCCCATTCTCATATCTATTAATGCACTTAACGTGATGTTTTTATATCGGAAAGTGTTCCCCCATCCTGCTAAGAAATCTGGCTGATAATTACCAATTTTTTTTATGCCATCAGGATCTTGAAGGGGCAATCCGCCAGCACCAATAATTCTATTACCCGCTTCGTCTCGTAAATATGCCCTATCCGCATAAATATCTCCAAATTCTCCTCCAACCTCTGCTTGAATTCTTATTCCAAACTGATCATAATTATCACCTAGCTGATACACTTCTAGATTTTCGGCCAACCTCTCTACTCTTGATCTATTTCTTGTAAAATTGACAAAAGTAGAGTATTCGAAATCACCTTGGATAACAGGAATCGCCGTTAAACTTAACTCAACTCCTTGATTCACTATAAGACCTGCATTGATAATAGAAGTAGTAAACCCAGAACCTTTTGACACCGGTATTCGCAATATCTGATCAGCCGTTCCAGCATTATAATAAGTGGCCTCTAAATTAATTCTACCTCTAAAAAAGTTTAAATCAAAACCCAATTCATAGGTAGAAGTTCTTTCCGGCCTTAGGTTTACTGGCGGTTGAGTTGGTGCAATTTGACCAAAAGTTTGGCCATCGTGAGCAAGTGCATTTACGATATAGTTTTGTTGCAACTGGCCGGGCCCAGTATCATTACCCACCTCAGCATAAGATCCCCGAAACTTACCTGAGGTAAGTGGGCCCCAGTCCATCTCAATTGCATCCGTAAAAACAAAACTTGTAGATATTGCAGGGTAGAAATAAGACCGATTGTTGGCCGGTAAAGCTGATGACCAATCATTTCTGGCAGATACCTCAACGAACAAATAGTTATCATAATCGAAAGTTGCTGAACCGTAGACTGAGTTCACTATTCTTTCTGCGTCACCCTCTACAGTTTGAGGAGCTAGGCCATTTTGCATTTTGAAAAAATTAGGAATATTTAAGCCTTGAGTGGTGGTAGAAGCTGAGCGGCTCGTTATACGTAAATTATTTGCTCCTAAATTACCTGAGAAACCTATTTTTTCTGATAAATTCAAGAAAGTTGAAAATAAAACATCAGAGTTTCTTTCTTCAAACCTTAAATTAGAGATACTATAAAAACTTCTATCGTTAATTGTTCTATAAATAGTATTGGTAGCATTTCTATTCTCTCTAAAATCATTATAGAAATCCGTCCCTGTTCTTACATGCATTTTTAACCAATCCGCAAACTGATAATTCACTTTGGCATAACCGATTATTCTATCGCGTGTGTCTTCATTGGTGTTTAAATTGACGGCCCAGTATGGGTTTTGCCATTGGTCGCTTGCAAGGGGATTTGTGTAAACTCGAGGCAGACCGGTTGGCGTTTGAAAGTTTTCTAAGTCGCTCAATCGAATAGTTCTTGGCATTCTGATTAAACTATTCATAGGATTATCCGGACTTAAAGCAAGGTTGGGTCTGTTGAAAACATCTTGCTTTACATAATTCAATTTAGCATCTACACTTAAATTATCAGATAGTTCTGTATTAATATTTAAATTGACATTAAATCGTTGCATATTACTGTTGGGCATAATGTTTTCATTCTTCAGATGTGTAAATGAAAGCCTAGCTTGGGTTTTATCATTTCCGCCGGATAGGGCGACCGCATTGGTAAAAGAGCTACCTGTTCTGTAAAAATCTCTTATATTATCCGCCTGAGGAGAATAAGGCACCTGCTCACCTGTCCAGTTTACCAAAGGAATATTATTTACTTCAGTTTGTCCGAAAGTTCTAGGGCCCCAACTGGTCCTTATGCTGTTGTTGATTTCCCCAGTAGCACCTACTGGAAAATTTCCATTGGAACCCCGTCCAAATCTGTTTTGAAAATCTGGCAAAACCAAGGCTTCCTCTGCTACATAATTTGAGTTGATTTCTACCCCAATTCCTTTACGACTTCTACCCTTTTTAGTAGTAATCATAATCACACCGTTCTGTCCCCTAGAACCATATAAAGCAGTAGCGCTGGCTCCCTTGAGCACATTCATTGACTCTATATCGTTAGGACTGATATTTGAAATGCCATCACCATAATCTAAACCTCCAAACTGACTACCGCCACCTTGAGGGTTAGCCATTGGCACGCCATCTACTACATATAATGGACTATTGTTTCCCGCGATTGAGGCGGAGCCTCTAATCACCACTTTAGATGTTCCTGCGGCACCTGTTCCTGCTTGATTAATTTGCATTCCGGCCACTCTGCCAGCAAGCGAGTTAATTACATTATTTTCTCTAGCTTGAATTAAATTTTCGCCAGATATCGATTGGGTAGCATAGCCCAAGGATTTTTTATCCTTTTCAATGCCCAATGCAGTGACCACCACTTCTTGCATGGTTTCCATAGATTCTTCCATTTGCACATCTATAATGGTTCTATTATTAACAGGAATTTCTTGATTAGCGTAACCGATAAATGAAAATATTAAAATATTTTCTGAATTTAATTGCAAAGAGTAGTTACCATCTATGTCAGTAGTGGTTCCATTAGATGTGCCTTTTATTTGAATGTTTACCCCTGGAAGACCCTCATTGGAATCTCCATCGGTTACTGTTCCTTTCACAGTGATAGACTGAGAATACAAATTGAAACTCAAAAAGCTAAGTAAAAACCCTATACAAAATACTCTAATCATGTTTTTATGCTTAAAATTTGATACCTTATCTGTTATAGTTAATACAATCTTAACCAAATGATAATGTAATGTAGCACAAAAAATATAAAAGTGCAACAACTTATTAAAATAAATTATAAAGTTATTGGTGTTACAAATTTTTATGAGTAATTATTTCGTTTTATAGTTTCTTATATTTAGGTTTAATTGGCTGTATAGGCAGGAGGTAGTTTTATACAATAGATGGCTCATAATTAATCTATATTCCTTTTTCGGTTGATTTCCAATATCCTTTTTATAAAATAGAGATGGCTGTATTTTTAATTTGCAGAAGTTAATCCAAATGATAAATAAATTAGAAATGAAAAAATATGTATTTTAAAAACCTACTCTTATCAATAAGCCTCTTATTTTGCCAGGCTTACTTTTTCTCATTTGATTTGTTCAGTCAGACTTCTCCAAAGGCTTATAATCAAGAATATATGAATAGCTATTATCAGCAGAAGGTCACTTTGTTTGAGTTACTACCAAAATCTACGGATGACATTATTTTTTTAGGGAATAGCATAACCGATATAGGTGAATGGGCTGAATTATGGCAAAATATCAATGTGAAAAACAGAGGGATTTCTTCAGATATCACCAAAGGAGTTCTGGCCAGATTAGAAGATATTGTTGAAGGTAAGCCTGCTAAACTATTTATAATGATTGGTATTAATGATATAGCTAGGAATATTCCTGATACCGTAATTTTTAATAACTATGTTGACATTTTAAATAAGGTAATTGCTGCTAATCCTTCTTCTAAAGTGTACGTGCAAAGCATATTACCTACCAATAATGCTTTTACAGAATATAAAAACCATCAAAATAAACAAGATAAGATCAATTCAATTAACTCAAGTCTGGTGGAGTTATGCAATCAATTAAATGTGAATGTGTTTTATATAGATTTGAATCCACATTTTGCCAATGATGAGGGAAAACTAAAAAAGGAATATACTAATGACGGGCTACACCTTAACGGGGCCGGCTATTTAAAATGGAAAGAGATTTTGGAAGAAAAAGGTCTATGTTGTGATTAAATCAAAGAAAGCAACCTGTTCCTGGCGATTAATCCCGCTCCGATAATTCCTGCCCGGTTTCCTAATTCTGAAATTTTTAACTGCGTGTCGTTATTCATTAAACTCAATGAATATTTATTGATTGCACTTTTAATGGGTAACCTGATATATTCTTCTGTTTGTGCCAAGCTTCCTCCCAAAATAACTAACTCTGGGTTAAAAATATTTATAAGCAAAGCAATGCCTCTACCTAATTTTTCGCCAATTTCTGCAATGAGTTCAATGGCCAATACGTCATCATTATTGGCGGCATCTATTATATCTCCAAGGGTAATATGTTCTGGATCAATTTTCTTTCTTGTAATTAATGTAGAAGTACTTTCTTTTAATCGTTCTTTAAATAATTTAATCAATGCCCACCCAGAAGCTTCTGTTTCTAAACAACCTTTTTTACCACATTGGCAAATAATTTCATTGTCAAAAATAGGAATATGCCCAAACTCACCACTATATCCTGATTTTCCATAATAAAGCTGGCTATCAATCATAACCCCCATACCAATACCGTAATCAAGATTCAAAAACAGCACATCCTTTTCATCTTTTACTGCTCCAACACAAAACTCTCCATAAGCCATTGCCCTAGAATCATTTTCCAAATAGACCTTTATGCCTAGTTGAACTTCTATTATCCTACTTAAGGGATCTTCATGAAAATGGAAAAAACTATAACTATATCCTGTAGCGTAATTTACCCTACCCGAAAGATTTATGCCTATACCTAAAATTTTTTCTTTTGAAATAGACAAACCATTAATAAAACTATTTATCAACTTGCATAACTCGTCCAATGACTCTTTATCATTTCTGAGCTCATAAGGGCATTTTTCATACACTTTAATTAAATTCTTTTGAAAATCTGTAAGACCTATATTAATATAGTTTTGCTTTACATCAATCCCCATAAAAAAGCCCGAATTAGGAGCTAGTCCATATAAATTGGGTTTTCTACCTCCCGTTGAACCTACCTTGCCATGATCTTGTACGAGCCCGTCTTCACTTAACTCATTAATTAAGGCTGTTACTTTCGGAGCACTTAGCCCCAATCGCTTGCATAATTCAGCAATAGTAGCATTGCCTGAATTAGCAAAAAACCCAATTATTTGCTTTTTCAGGCTCACATTTTTATAAGCAACACCTGTCGGGTTATCACTGCTCAATTCTTCAAAAAAAGTTCTTGTCATAGGTTGGTTGTAGACATAAAGGTGGTAAAACTATAAAATTATATTAAAATTTTATATATTCTTGAAGTAAAATACAAATATCAACTCACATAATCAAAAAATATATAAAAAACCGAATACTTTATAAATTATTTTAATAAGTATTTGACCTTTTATTAAAAATCACCTACATTGTTCTTTCAAATATGAGCTCATTAAAGAATATATCTCAGTTTTTAGGCCTGACGCTGTTGTTTTCAACAATTTTTAGCTATCATTCTGCTATAAGTCAATCAACAACAACGGAAACAGATTTATTAATCATTGGTGGTGGCGCCAGTGGCATAAGCGCAGGCTTAGAGGGTGCAAGACAGGGCATCAACACCTTAATAATAGAAAAAACAGAGTGGTTAGGCGGGATGCTTACTGCAGCAGGAGTTTCAGCCATTGATGGCAACCATCAAATGCCATCAGGGATTTGGGGAGAATTCAGAGACAGTGTTTATGCAAATTATGGCGGTCCTTCTAAAGTAGCTACCGGCTGGGTGAGTCATACCTTGTTTGAGCCTTCAGTTGGCGATCGCATTTTCAAAAACATGGCAAATAATGAACCTTTATTATCCATTCACTATACTACCCGCTTTACCTCAATTGAACGCTCAGGGGAATTTTGGATGGTTAATGCCATAAACAATAAAAAGAAATATCAAATTAAAGCAAAATTCCTAATTGATGCGAGTGAATTAGGAGATGTGATGGCTCATCTCAATATCAACTATGATTTGGGTATGGAGTCTAAGGAATACACAGAAGAAAAATATGCCCCTGACTCCGCAAATGATATTATTCAGGATTTGACCTATACTGTAATTTTGAAAGACTACGGTAAGCCTTCACTTATTAAAAAGCCTAAAAACTACTCTATAGTGCATTTCAAATGTGCCTGTGAGCAGGAAGCGAGTGAAGAAAAGCCTTCAGCTAATTGTCTTCAAATGCTGGATTATGCAAAGCTTCCCAATGATAAATATTTAATTAATTGGCCTAATTGCGGAAATGATTACTACGTAAATCTTGCGGAATTAAACCGGGAGGAAAGGGCCAAAGAAATTAAAAAAGCAAAGGATTTTAGTTTACATTTTGTTTATTATATACAGAATGAATTAGGGTTTAGGCAACTGGGTATCGCTAAAGATGAGTTTCCTACTAAAGATGGACTACCCCTTATTCCGTATCACAGGGAATCTCGAAGACTGGTAGGAAAAGCTCGCTTAAAAGTGCATCACTTAGAAGCACCCTTTTCACAAACAGAAAAATATTACCGTACCGGTATTGCAGTAGGAGATTATCCAATTGACCACCATCATCAAAAAAATGAAAACGCGCCTGAAATAGATTTTATTAACATTAAAGTTCCTTCTTACAATATTCCGATCGGCTCTTTAATTCCAAATCAAAAAGTACCCGGTTTTTTAGTAGCAGAGAAAAGTATCAGCGTCAGTAATATAGTGAACGGTACTACCAGACTGCAACCTGTAGTGCTAGGAATTGGTCAGGCTGCCGGAGCTATAGCTGCTTATTGTTTAAAAAATGGCGTTTCACCTGAAGAAATCGATATTAGAAAAGTGCAGGAAAACTTACTTAAAAGTGGTGCTTACCTGATGCCGTATATCGATGTAAAACCTGATCAACCTCACTTCGAACAAATTCAAAAAATCGGGGCCACCGGCATTTTAAAAGGTATAGGCATTCCTTATAAGTGGGCTAATGAGACTTGGTTCTATCCTGAAAGAAATATTTCTGAGCATGAATTGGTTAGTGGATTAAAAGATTTTTATACGCCTATTAAACTAAGCGAAGGCAGCGGAAAAGGGCTAACCCTCTCATTTCTGATCCAACTTATTAGTGAAATTACCCCTGAATTAACTCCTGAGAGTATTTTCAATAAAGTTAAAGAGGTAAAAGGAATAGAAAATATAAAAGAAACTAGCACTCTGAACAGATTAGAGGTGGCTATTATAATAGATAATATACTTAAGCCCTTTGAAGTGCCAGTAAATTTTGAAGGAAAAGTTCAATTAGAACGCACAACTACTGAATAGTAAATTATGTCCTTAGCGGTTATAGATATAGTAATTTTACTCACCTACATAGTAGGTATCATATTCTTAGGCTTTTACATTTCAAAAAGAGCTTCTAAAAATCTCCAATCCTATTTTTTAGGAGGCAATAAAATAAAGTGGTATTATTTAGGCTTGAGTAATGCTTCAGGGATGTTTGACATCTCCGGGACTATGTGGACTGTTACCATTTTATTTATATATGGCTTAAAAAGTGCATGGATTCCCTGGTTATGGCCTGTATGGAATCAGGTTTTTATCTTCGTTTACCTCGCTATCTGGCTCCACCGATCCAAAGTGATGACAGGTGCTGAGTGGATCACTTTCCGCTTTGGTGATGGCAAAGGAGCCAAGCTATCGCATATCATCATCGTAATTTTTGCGGTAATTAGTGTAATTGGTTTTATCGCTTATTTCTTTGAAGGTATTGGAAAATACTGCACCGCTATCTTACCCTGGGATTTGAGCATTAGCTTAGCAGGACTAGAGTTAAGTTCAGAACGCACTTATGGCTTGTTGGTTTGTATTATTACAGCACTCTACACTGTTAAAGGCGGGATGTACAGTGTGGTAGCAACAGAGGTTATGCAGTTTATCATCATGACGGTCTCCTGCCTTGTAGTAGGATATATAGCATACACTGCTGTTTCTGCAGACCAGATTAATTCCGTTATTCCTGATGGCTGGAAAGATTTAAGTTTTGGTTGGGTGCTTGACTTAGATTGGCAAAACACAGAACTGCCCAATATTTCTAATAAAATGGAAGAAGATGGCTTTGGCATGTTTGGTATTTTATTTATGATGATGCTGTTCAAAGGCGTTTTTGCTTCTATAGCCGGGCCGGTTCCCAGCTATGATATGCAAAGAATATTATCTGCCAAAAAACCTTCTGAAGCTGCAAAAATGAGTTTTACTACCATTTGGGTACTTTATATACCACGTTATTTGATGATTGCCGGCTTTGCAGTACTGGCTTTAGTATATTTAACACCTGAGCTTAAAGCCATGGGTTCAGATGTTGATTTCGAAAAAATACTACCCCTAGCCATCAATAAATTTGTGCCCGCAGGCTTTAAAGGGTTACTACTTGCCGGATTTTTAGCCGCTTTTATGGGTACTTTTTCAGCTTTTGTTAATTCTGCTCCTGCCTATGTAGTAAATGATATTTATAAAAAATACATTAACCCCAACGGTAGCGACAAAACCTATATCCGCTTGAGTATACTCTCCTCTATTGCCTTAGTGGTATTAGGGATTACTTTTGGATTTTATGCCTCCTCTCTTAACAAACTTACACTTTGGTTAACTTCCGCCTTGTATGGTGGCTATATTGCCGCCAATGTACTCAAATGGATTTGGTGGAGATTTACTGGCCTCGGCTATTTTTATGGCATGCTTTTCGGGCTCCTTGCCTCCACAACTAAATTATTTTTCTTTCCGGATATTGTAGATATTTATGTATTCCCCATCATTTTCGGGTTTTCCATTATAGGCAGTATAATAGGCACTTACCTTAAGCCACTGGAAAATAGAGAAGCAGTAAAAGAGTTTTACAGAAGAACCAATCCGTGGGGATTTTGGGGGCCAATCAAACGAGAAGTACAGGAAGAAAACCCCGATTTTATACCTAATAAAGATGGGAAAAGGGATGCTACAAATATTGTAGTGGGTATAATTTGGCAATTCTCACAAGTTGTGATTCCAATATATTTTATGATCAAAGAAAATTATCAGGCAATGGGCTGGGTAATTGTATTGATTGCTACCACCTGGATTCTTAAAAAGAATTGGTGGAACAAATTAGGAGAGGCCGACAAAGAACATGAGAAAATTACTAAAAAACCTGTAATAGAAAACAAGGAGCAATGATGAAGATAACGGGAACTTTTATAGATGAAATTTCGCATGATATCCCTCACCAAAATTGGGGGCCTAAAGAGTGGGATATGGACTTTCACTACATGAAAAACATAGGTATTGACACCGTCATTTTAATTCGTTCAGGCTATAGAAAGTTTATTACTTACCCAAGCAATTATTTACAGAAAGTACAAGGCTGTTACAAGCCCAATGAGGATTTAGTAGAGTTATTTCTGAAACTAAGTGATAAATATGGAATGAAATTTTACTTCGGCCTTTACGATAGCGGAGATCAGTGGGACACTGGGAGCATGCGGAAAGAAATTGATGTGAACCGCTTTGTAATTGATGAAGCATGGGCCAAATACGGCCATTACAAAAGCTTTGCCGGGTGGTATTTAAGTATGGAGATAAGCCGTAGAACCTCAAGCGCCATTGAAGCTATTAGTGCATTAGGGAAGCAGTGTAAGGACGTTAGTAATGGATTGCCCACATTTATTTCTCCGTGGATTGACGGGAAAAAGTCAGTTTTAGCTTCCGATAGCCGCATTACCAAAGCAGAAAGTGTAACCGTAAAAGAGCACGAAGAAGAATGGAATGAAATATTTGATGGCATCAAAGGCTCAGTAGATGCAGTGGCTTTTCAGGATGGGCATATTGACTATAGTCAGCTAAAAGAGTTTTTCGATGTGAATAAAAAATTGGCCGATAAATATGGTTTTCAATCCTGGACTAACGCAGAGAGTTTTGACAGGGATATGCCTATCAAATTTATGCCCATCAAATTCGATAAGTTACAATTAAAGCTTAATGCAGCTGCTAAGGCCGGTTACGACAAAGCCATCACTTTTGAATTCTCGCATTTCATGAGTCCCCAATCTGCCTACCCGCAAGCCGGACATTTGTATAATAGATATCAGGAATATCTGAAAAAATTAAACCTATGAAGGAATACCATAAACAATATGAAAAAGAACTTTTCGACAATATAATTCCCTTTTGGCTTAACCACTCAAAAGATGAGGATTATGGAGGATACTTTACTTGCTTTAAAAGAAACGGTGAGGTGTTCGACACAGATAAATTTATCTGGTTACAAGGCCGACAATTGTGGATGTATTCTATGCTTTATCACGAAGTAGAGCAGAAGGAAGAATGGTTGAATATGGCTAAAACAGGAGCTGACTTTTTAGAGAAATTCGGCAGAGACAAAGATGGTAATTGGTATTTTTCACTCAATAGAGCCGGCCAGCCTTTAGTACAGCCTTATAATATCTTCTCAGACTGTTTTGTAGCTATGGGTTTTGCGGCTCTTTATAAAATTATACCTGATGACCGCTACGCTAAAATAGCTAAAGATACTTTTTTTAATATCCTTAAAAGGCGTGATAACCCGAAAGGCAAATACACAAAAACCATAGCAGATACCCGAAACTTAAAAAACTTCAGTCTGCCTATGATTTTATGTAATTTGTCTCTTGAAATGGAGCATTTACTGGATGCAAAAATCATTGATGACTTAATTGATGAGGTGCTTCATGAGGTGATGGAGGTCTTCTATCAGAAAGATAGTGGCTTAATATTAGAAAATGTAAACCCCGATGGCAGCTTTTCAGATTCATTTGAAGGCCGGTTAATGAACCCCGGTCATGTAATTGAAGCCATGTGGTTTATTATGGATTTAGGGCAAAGGAAAAATGATCAGAAATTGATTAATAAAGCCGTAGAAATCTCCTTAAAAAGCTTAGAATATGGTTGGGACAAGGAATATGGCGGAATCTATTATTTTATGGATATAAAAGGCCACCCTCCTCAACAACTAGAGTGGGATCAGAAGCTTTGGTGGGTACATTTAGAGGCGCTGGTTTGTATGGCAAAGGCTTATCAGCTTACAAAAAATAATGCTGCGAAAGAATGGTTCATAAAATTACACGACTATACATGGAGCCGCTTCAAAGATGAAGAATTTCCTGAGTGGTTTGGTTATTTAAATAGAAGAGGAGAGGTTTTATTACCCCTTAAGGGCGGAAAATGGAAGGGGTGCTTTCATGTTCCAAGAGCACTCTATCAGGTGATGAAAACCATAGAAGAATTAAAGGAAGCTGAATCCAAAAGTAAAAAAATCGTTCAATAAAAGAAAATATAAAAGCCCATGGCAAGACTAAATTTTTTAGAAGAAACACGTTTCGAGAAGCTTCCGGTAAGCATTTATGAAAGTGAGCAGCAGGCTTCAATTAATGTAGCTCAAAGAATTGCTAAAATCATTAAAGCTAAACAGGAGAAGGGAGAAAATGCGGTATTGGGTTTGGCAACAGGTGCTACTCCGGTAATGGTTTATGCTGAGTTGGTGAGGCTTCACAAAGAAGAAGGGCTAAGCTTTGAGAATGTTATTACCTTTAATTTGGATGAATATTACCCTATGCTGCCTAACTCCCCGCAGAGTTATGTCTATTTTATGAATGAAAACCTTTTCGATCACATAAACATTAAAAGAGAAAATATTTATATTCCTGATGGCACACTTGATAAGGAAAGAATAGTGGATTTCTGTCTGGATTATGAGAAGAAAATTGAAAAAGTAGGCGGCCTTGATTTGCAAGTGCTGGGTATTGGTAGAACAGGCCATATTGGTTTTAACGAACCAGGCTCAGCGCCCAACTCCGGCACAAGATTAGTTACACTGGATGACCTCACCCGAAGAGATGCTTCAAGAGATTTTGGCGGTAAAGAAAATGTGCCTACCAAAGCCATCACCATGGGTATCGGCACCATTTTTAAAGCCAGAGAAATTATTTTAATGGCCTGGAGTAAGAAAAAAGCCCCAATTGTAAGAAAGGCGGTTGAAGGTGAAATCTCCGGTGAAGTACCTGCCACATTTTTGCAACTTTCAGAGCATGTTGAATTTATTTTAGATAAAAATGCCGCTTCAGACTTAACCCGGTTTGATACTCCCTGGTTAGTAAAAGATTGCCAATGGGACAACCAACTCATTAAAAAAGCAGTCATCTGGCTCTCCAATAAAGTAAATAAACCCGTACTTAAATTAACTGAAGAAGATTATAATAGCAATGGCATGGCGCAGCTCATTACCCAAAAGGGATCTGCCTATGATATTAATATCCATATTTTCAATAAGTTACAGCATACCATTACAGGATGGCCGGGAGGTAAACCCAATGCTGATGATACACAAAGACCAGAAAGAGCTAAGCCTGCCAAAAAACGCATCCTTATCTTTTCTCCACATCCGGATGATGATGTAATTTCGATGGGCGGTACTTTTATCCGTTTGGTGGACCAGGGGCATGAAGTACATGTGGCTTACCAAACTTCGGGTAATACTGCCGTTTGGGATCATGACGTGCTGCGTTATATGGAGTTTGGTATTGATGTAGCCAAAAGCATTAATGGCAATGCGGATAAATTGTTAAAAACTTATGAAAGAATGCGCATTTTTATCGATCAGAAAAACCCAAATCAAATCGATTTGCCCGAAATAAGAGATGTAAAGGCCTATATTCGAAAAAGTGAAGCCATTGCCGGAGCTCGCTATGCCGGACTAGATGACGAGCATATTAATTTTCTCAATCTACCCTTTTATGAAACAGGGAAAAAGGTGAAGAAACCGGCCATGGAAAAAGATATAGAGATTACTAAAGCGCTGTTACAAAGAATAAAGCCACATCAGGTATATGCTGCCGGAGATTTTGCCGACCCGCACGGGACGCACGTGGTTTGTTTTAATATTATATTAGAAGCGATGCAGCAATTGCGACAAAAAGAAGAGTGGATTAAGGACTGTTGGCTATGGATGTATCGCGGAGCATGGCACGAGTTTGCTACCAGTGAAATTGAAATGGCAGTGCCGCTATCTCCTAAAGAGGTGCAAAGAAAAAGAAACGCCATCTTTAAGCATCAATCACAAAAGGATACCCCGGTATTTCCCGGAGATGATGAAAGAGAATTTTGGGTGCGAGCGGAGGAAAGAAACAGAGAAACAGCTAAGCACTATGATCATTTAGGCTTAGCTAATTATGAAGCCATGGAGGCATTTGTGAGATGGAAATTTGAATAAAAGAGTAGCTATGCAATCCGAAAACGAATTTATAGCCATGGACATGGGGGGTACCAAAGTGCATATTGCTTTGGTAAAAGAGGGAAAGATTGTCTCGGAATCTAAATTTTCTACCTCCTCTTATCAGCATAAAACTGATTTACTTCAGGCAATAATGGAAACTCTCTCTTCCCATTTTGGCCGAAATGTAAAAGGCATAGGTATTGGCGTACCGGGATTAGTAGATGAAGAAAATGGCATTGTATATGATATTCAAAATATAGATGATTGGGACCGGGTGCCTCTTAAAGATATATTAAGCGAAGTTTTTCCGGTGGATATAAGAATCTCCAATGATGCCAATTTATTTGCACTGGGAGAGCAAACTTTTGGTAAAGGGCAAGCCTACCAAAATGTGTTGGGCATTTCTTTAGGAACCGGTATAGGTGCAGGGCTTATTTTAAATGGAAAACGCTACACGGGCAAATTTTCAGGGGCTGGCGAGATCGGCAGTATTCCCTACCTGGATAAAACCATTGAAGATTATTGTAGCGGAAAGTTTTTCAGAGATCTCCATCAAAATACCGGCGAACACTTTGCTCATTTAGCAGCTTCAAATGATCAAAATGCACTTGCTCTGTTCAATGAATTGGGCATGCACTTAGGAAAAATGATAAAATTGCTTTTATTTGTATTGGCTCCTGAGGTCATTATTTTTGGGGGTTCTATTAGTAAGTCATTTGCTTTGTTTGAACCGGCTATGCGAAAAGAACTAGAAAATTTTCCCTTCCAAAAGGTAATTGAGTCGCTTCATATAGCCCGCTCAGAAATGGATAATGCTGCCTTATTAGGCGCTGCTTTTATGGCTGAAAACAGATACAAAAAACAGGCTCGGCTAAAAGCTCACGATTAAAATATTTTTATAAAATGAATTTAATTCTGCTACTCCTCTTATCGGGCGCATTTTTGCTCACTGCCTATTTTACCTACGGCAAGTTTGTGGCTAAAAAGTTGAAGATTAATAATAAAAACCAAACACCTGCTCATACTTATAAAGACGGGGTAGATTATATTCCTTCCAATAAATTTGTAGTGTTGGGCCATCATTTTGCCTCCATTGCAGGTGCGGGCCCCATAGTTGGGCCCATTATAGCCGTTACTTTTGGCTGGATTCCGGCAGTGATCTGGATTTTATTAGGTGGTGTTTTTATGGGCGCTGTGCACGACCTAAGCTCCTTGGTTGCTTCATTACGCCATAAGGGTAAATCTATAGGGGTGGTGATTCATACTTATATTGGAGAAACCGGAAAAAGGCTTTTCCTGATATTTAGCTTTTCCACACTAATTTTAATCATTGCTGTATTTGCAGATATAATTGCCAAAACTTTTGTGAAAAACCCTGCTGTTGCCTCTTCTTCTGCACTGTTTATCATATTAGCGATGGCATTTGGTCTGGCGGATAAGTATTTGGTCAATAAAAAGAATGCTTTCCTTATCATCTCTATCATTGGGGTATTATTGATGTATTATTTTGTTTTCCTTGGGATGGAAATACCCATAGTTTTAAGCTATCCCTTCTGGATAGTGCTTTTATTGGGCTATGCTTTTGTCGCTTCCGTTATTCCTGTATCTTACCTACTACAGCCTCGTGATTATTTGAGTAGTTTTTTGCTATACGGGCTCATGATTTTTGCTATTCTGGGAGTGATAATTGCCAATCCTGAAATAAAAATGGATAGCGAGGTAGTTTTTAAAAGTGAGAATTTAGGCTATTTATTTCCTGTGTTGTTCATTACTGTAGCATGTGGCGCCATTAGTGGTTTTCATTCTTTGGTAGCTTCAGGAACTACTTCCAAACAAGTAAGTGAGGAAAAAGATGTAAAACTTATAGGTTTTGGCGGTATGCTCATTGAATCATTTTTAGCGATTATTTCAGTAGGGGCTGTGATAGTGATTAGTCGCACCGACTATGTAAGCCGGCTCGCCACGGATGGACCTGTTAATATTTTTGCTGATGGGTTGGGCTTTATTATCTCTTCCTTAGGGGTTTCCGAATCAGTAGCTATTTCCTTCGTAGCATTGACGGTTTCTGCTTTTGCATTGACCACCTTAGATACCTGTACTCGATTAGCCCGCTTTACCTTCCAGGAATTTTTTGATGATATGCCACAGCCTGTGGCCAAAAAATTTGCTAGCAACCGCTATTTAGCCACCACTATAGTGGTTATTTTATCCGGTCTGATGCTTTTATCGGGAGAATTTACTACCCTTTGGCCTATTTTTGGTTCTGCCAACCAGCTTTTGGCTGCCTTGGCACTATTAACGGTGGCTGTTTGGCTCATTAAAACCAACGAAAAAGCTACATTTGTGCTGATTCCAATGTTTTTCATGTTTGCCGTCACACTATGCTCCTTATTTTTACTGGCGATTGACAATTTTATGAAAGGTGGTTATTTACTTTTT
>JBBSPJ010000033.1:0-18667 GCA_038258905.1 Cytophagales bacterium | reverse complement strand
TAATATTCACTTGCCATTCTATTTGCTGTAAATTGCTTAGATCTGTTAATGGCTTTCTCGGCCATTTCATTTCTAAAAGTCTCATCCCTAATTAATAATTGGATGGCCAACTTTGCCTGATTATCATCTTCAGGATCAAAAAATAAAGCAGCATCTCCCCATATTTCAACTAGCGCTGGTATATTGGCTAAAACTAAAGCACATCCGGCACTGGCTGCCTCAAGAACTACCATACTAAATGGTTCGTATTTTGAAGGCATCACAAAAATTGAAGATCTATCCAAATAGTATTGAAATTCTACATTCGATAGTTGACCTAACAAAAATACGTTTTCAGTATTATTGAGTTTATGAGATTGAGCCATATTATCATATCCGGCAATACAAACCGGCCAATCAATATACTGAGCTATATTTGAAAGCAATTTGATATTTTTCGCCTCATTTATTAATCTACCGGCAGTTAATACAGTATATTCTTTTTCCATTTTACTATCCATATTCACTTCTATACCGTGATAAATAACTTGTGATTGTTGGAAAGGACCGTTCACGTTTTCTGCTTGCTTAAGCATATCAGCTGAAGGACTTACTATTATTTGAGAGTTTTTTATGGTATTTCTAACTGCATCAATCTGCTTATTATAATTAAAAGGTGGTACTTTACCATACACAGACAACCACCAGGTTAAGATACAGTAATGATATACAGTTATAATAGGACAATTAAAAGACTCCAACGATAAGCCAAAATTGTTAATATGAAGAATATCAGGTTGAATGTCTTCGTAAATAGAGTTAACCCAATGGTTCACTGATTCTAAATCTTTTTCAGTTTCATTTTCCCAATGAAGATTAAAATTACCTTCATAAAATTCTACATTTCGAAGAAGGGCTACTTCTACCATTTTTTCATCAGTCAGCTGTTCGCCAATATTTAACAAATGTATCTCCGTATTATAACATTCCAAAGACTTACAAAGGCTCATAACATAAGTCCAAATTCCTCCCAAGGAATAGGTAGTCATTAATATTTTCATAAATTTTCTCCTTCCAACTATTAAATCTATTGTCAGACTCTATATTAATTATTGCATAAAAAAATAAGATTTTAAATTCTATTACTAATAGTAATTTTTATGCAAGTCAAAATAGTAATATTTATATTATCACCTTAACAAAGCTACGAGGTACCTAAGTAAATCTCTTACAACTTTCTCTTTAGAATTTATATGTTTATGGATTTTTAACTATGGTATGTTTTTATAACAAATTGATTTATAGATATTTAATTTTAAATACTCTTACTTTTAAAATTGTATTAGCTAAGAATACGCTAACTTTAAATTTAAAATTGAGTACTAAGTCTATAGCTATTCGATAATAGCACATACTTTTTAAGAAGCTGAAATTGAACCATAATCAGCCTCTTCATTAGTCAATATTTTTTTTAAAAGTTTAGACTGCAAGAAATAATTACTGTTTTAACACATTTTTTAAACTATGAAAACTCAAACTAAAAGCCGTGACCAATTCTTGGTATATCAAGAATATGAAGAATTTATTTTAAAACAGGATCACCCTTGCGTGATGGCTAAGAGTAGTTTTAAATTAAATCAGGTAGATTTATTTACTTATGATAAAATGGGGTCTATTGAAACTGCAAAGGCACTATTAAATGATTTAAAAAGCTACTTGGCTAGCTACGATTTCGAGGCCTCAGATTACCGCTCTTTAATAGCAGTTTTCCCACATGAGGATTTTAATACGGAAGACGATTTTGAAGAAAAACTATGGGACCAATTGACTCACCTGCACCTTTTGGATGATCATGACTGGGATCCCTCAGTAAGTAATGATCCTGAAAATGCCAAGTTTAGTTTTAGCGTGGCAGGTAGAGCATTCTACGTAGTGGGATTACATCCATTTAGTTCACGTATGGCAAGAAGAGCTCCTTACCCCACAATAGCTTTTAATTTGCATCATCAATTTGAGCAGTTAAAAGAGAAAGGGGTTTTTCATCAAGTACGAGATAAAATTCGGGCTAGAGATGAAGAATTACAAGGAAGCATCAACCCGGTATTAAGTGATTTTGGAGAAGACAGTGAAGCAAAACAGTATAGTGGCAAAAATGTAGATGCCGACTGGAAATGTCCATTTAACCCTAATAATTAACTTATGAGTACAATGGAAGTGCATAATGATTCAAAAATAGAATTACTTTTAAAATTTATCCAACAAAATCCTTTCGCTACTATTATTCTGGGCGGCAAGGATTTACTACCTACTCACACGCCTGTTCTTAGTACTAATTCAGATGAATATTTACTATTTGGGCAAATTCCAAAAGATAATCCTCAGTACAAATATTTAGAAAATGGCAAAAGTGTGTTAATAATCTTTGAACTTAAAGATTCTTACTTGCCTGGATTTCACAAAGATGATGAGTTAGAAGACTATTCATCAATTCATGTAAATGGCCAAATTAAATTACAAACAGAGCAAGAACTCAAATCATCTTTAAATAAGACTTTTAAGATGCTAAGGGACTTTTATAATTACAACGATGAAGAGTACCCTATTAACAATGAGATTATCGAAAAGCAGATAGATTTAGTTACTGGCTTTTATTGCAAACCGAGTCTAATCAATCCGATTAAGAAATTAAAACAAGGTTTTTAATATATATAAAGTGCTAAAATGGTGAGCCGGCTTAGCTAGCGGAAAGGTTATTTATATAAAAGTAATATCGTTAAAATGCATAAATAAGATAAAGATATGTTTCAGGATAAAAGATATAAAAAGAACGACAAAGATTTCATTTATCAATTTATCAAAAAATATCCATTTGCCACTTTTGTTACTTCTAGAAAGGAAATAATAGCTACTCATATCCCAATTCTCATTCAGGATAATGCAGAAATTTTCTGTCTCTATGGTCATATTGCTAATCAAAATGAACAAATAAAAGACATAAATTCTGGAGAGAAAGCCCTTTTAATTTTTAAGGGGCCGGACTCCTATGTTTCTTCATCATGGTATAAAGAAAAAAATATTAGCACTTGGGATTATTCCGCTGTTCATATCAACTGTCGGATAAAAACACAAACCCAAGAAGAACTAATTAATAGTTTGAAAAAGCTAGTTTACCATTTTGAAAAGAATAAAACTAATCCACTGTTTTATCAAGACCTTCCCGACAGCTTGGTAACCGAAAACGTACCGAAAATTACAGGATTTTGGCTATATCCAGAAAAAATACAAGGAATAGCTAAACTCCATCAAGGTTTTAAGAATGAAGACATTAATATAATTAGTCAGGAGCTAGAGCAGGAAAATGATTGCCAGTCAGCCAAAATTAGTAAACAAATAAAAGAGCTAAATGGAACAGATAATAAATAAACAGAGTGGAGTTGCTTTTACTTTAAAAAAGAAGCAGAAGTTAAAGGTAACTGATCCTGAGGGAGGTCAAGTGAGCGATATGGTTCTATTTAATGAAGTGGATCCAAGAGAAAAACTTTCAAATGGCAAAACATTTGATTTTGAAGAAACAATTCTGTTAAGTACAGAGAATTTTCTTTGGAGCAATAGAAGCAATAAAATGATGCGTATTTTAGAAGATACTAATGGTAGGAATGACTTCCTGTTGGCTCCTTGTAGTCCTGCTACATTTATAATTATGTACGGTATTGAATCATATCATCCTAGTTGCTTTAAAAATCTAGAAAAAAATCTTCAAAAATTTAATATACATGCCGATGATATACCTACTGCATTTAATATATTTATGAATGTGCAATTTGATGAATCAGGGAAATTGAAAGTTCACCCTCCACTTAGTAATGCAGGGGATTTCATTATATTTGAAGCCCATATGGATTTGATTATTGGGCTAACTGCGTGCTCTGCTGAGGATAGTAATGGAGGCACTTTTAAACCTATCCATTACGAGATTTTAGACTGACTTTAAGATTTCAACAGCTTTCAAAATACCCTTACATAATTGTTATTTCATACTGTAGAATTTATTTATAAATTAAACTTTGAGTAATGACTTATTTTTATCTTTTCTTAGGGCTAACCATTTTTATACTTAATTTTTACGACTTAATTGTCACAGTTTTAAGTCCTAAAGGAGCGGGCGTTCTCACAGAAAAAGTCAACATATATGGGTCAAGATTATATTCAACAATTGTAGGTAAAAAAGGACTAAATAAGCTTCTTGAATATAAAGTCATTTTCCTTATTTTATCAATAATTATTGTTTGGATCTTACTTACCTGGATTTCGTGTACCCTAATATATATGAGTTACCCTTACTCAATTGTAAATTCCGAAACCGAATTATCTTCCAATACACTTCAAAAACTATACTTTACCGGCTATACTCTTTCTACTTTAGGTCCGGGTGAATTGAAACCTAATGGTATTGAATGGCAACTCTTTACTAACTTTGTATCATTTTTTGGCTTCTTTATCATTACCATCTGCATTACCTATATTGTGCCTTTAGTGAGTAATTTAACACAGTCTAAAGCCTTAAGCTTAAGAATAGCTGGAATTGGTGAGTCCACACAATCAATTCTTTCCAATTCCTATAATGGAGAAAACTTTGAGGAATTAAGTGGACAATTTTCTTCTTTAGCCTCGGATATACTAAAGTATGCTACCAATCATTTGGCCTACCCTATTTTGCATTATGTACATCATAGCAATCCTTCAGAAAATATAATCTTAAAAATGGTTTGTCTTGATGAAACTCTAAATATTTTCATTAATAATATTCCTCAGGAACACGTTAAAAATCCTTTAGGTCTTCAACAACTTAGAAGATCCATAACAGTTTATCTGGACACACTGAAAAATTTAAAGCCCTCATTTCAGGCGCCACCACTACCTGATTTTGATATATACAAAAGTGCTTTACCAATTGAATTTATTAATACTGAACCAGTTCAATTACAAAAAATTTACAATAAATTACAAGATAGAAGAAAAGTACATCTATCAAATGTAGAAATGGATGGATGGCAATGGTCGGATATCCATTCTAAATAAGGCTTACTTAAAAACGCTCAAGTGACTACATACTATTTTTCGCCTAATAAGTTAGATTAGTGGTTTAAATGTACTTGTTCCTCTTATTAGAATAAATACCTGTTTTCACTATTGTTTTACGATAAATCAAGCGTAGCTAAATAAGCATTAGGCAGTTTACCCTGGTAAAATTTTTGATACTCAATTTTCTTCTCTACCGCCTCAATTACTTTGCTTGCGTATTTTTCTTTTTCTATTTTTTCAATGCTTACCAAGCCTCCCGGGCTATCTAAATTTAACTCCATAATTTTATTACCAACAATATCAATACCTGCCATAAACATTCCATCTTGAATTAATTTTGGAGCTATGATTCCGCATAATCGTCTAATTTCATCTGTTACTTGCGCTTTTCCGGGTAAACCACCAGCATGAATATTACTACGTATATCCCCTGATTTATTTTCTCTGTGCATCGCTGCAGCTTTCCCTTTAATCTCGAGAATTTTCCCGTTTAACATAATCACCCGGGTGTCACCTTTTTTTGCTTCAGGCAAATATTCCTGAGCAATTAAAAAATCATACCTACTGATTGACTCCACTATTTGATTAATATTTGTAGTATTATCTATTAAGTAAACATCCTTACCACCGGAGCCTCGTAAGGGTTTGAGTATAATCTTTTTTTCTTCCTTATTGTAAAATTGTTTTATTTCTTCAATATTTCTTGATATGATAGTTCTCGGCCTTACCTCTACAGGAAAATGTTGAAAATACATCTTGTTATATGAAGTCATTAAAGAATAAGGATCATTTAATACCAATACTCCGCGTTGTACAGCTATTTGCGAAAAAATCATTCCTGCCGTTTTAGCCCATGCTCTTTCTCCAAACTCTTCACACGGGTTATTTCTTAAATATAAAACATCCAAATTTTTGGATGACATCATTACCTTTTCTGCTTCGCTACCTTGAATGTGTTTCAGGTAATTATCGAGGTTTCGAAATTTTGAATTCGGAGCTTTTATTGCAGGTGCCCCTACATGTCCGTCCTCCAAATATGTAAGTTCGCCCACACCTGTTATATACACTTCATGCCCTCTTTGGGCAGCGGTACTGGTGAGTAAGGTGGTATCATACCAAGCTTCTTCTGTTTCAATATTATTTACTATAAATCCTATTTTCATGGTTTCTTTAAAGTTGATTATTGTTTTATAAATTAATTAATCTATAAGTTCACTGAGTTGAATACCCTTTTTTAATCTCTCCAGTCTTTCTTTAGCAAACGTAGTTTGTAGGTAACGGGGATATAGCGGTGGTTTTTTTATTATTTTCCTAGCCTTTAATTCCTGAATTAAAGGAACATGTTTTAAGGCAATCTTACCTATATATAAAAGCTCCAAATCACCCCCATTTGCAAGGTAATCGAGTAGGTTAATTATCCCTCTTAAATAAATGATGTCTTTGGTACATCCCCCACCCTGATGGATTCTGGCTGTCACCTGAAAGGCCGTTATTTTGTCAATTTTACAATTATTGGTAAGCTTATGGAATGTATCTTCAAAATTCATCCCTAAAGATAAAAAATGGCCTGCTACCACTCTGGCAGCTAAAAGTCGTAATCGATCCTTAGTTAAGCCCCCAACTAAATATTCTGATAAAACTGCAAGCCCTTCCTGTAGTTCATCGTAATCTGCCAAACCTATACTTAGTTGCTTAAAGGGTTGAACTTTGCCATTATAAAAAGTAAGCACATGCGTACCTATTTCATGATGTATGAGTGCTTCAATTCTATTTTCTGGAATTTGGTAGTTTTTCCCAATATATAAATTCCCCTTTGATACAAGCATACCTACTACATCAGGTTTTACTTCCACAGTAGCCCGTAAATCTGGATAAAACTGCTTATAATATTCAATTTCCATTCTGCATTTTTCAGCCATATCAAAACAATCAATAATTTTTCCTTCAAATGGGCTCTCAGGAGATATGGTTTCCAAAAGGTTTTCAGCCGTTTGATATAATTCGCTGTCAACAGAATTATACAGACGGATACTACTAAAGAGGAAATTTTTGCTACCCCTTTCTTTAAGCATTGTTATCTGCTTTTCTAACTCTTCCCTCTTATCCATAAAAAGAAAGGTAAGAGCCGGATCTTGAATTTTTTTTATTTTTATGCTAAAAAGTTGTTCCTTTAACCTATCAGGATCAATAGGAAGTAACCTATATAAAAATTTAGGATTTCCATTATAGCTATTATCAATAAAATGCTGCATCGCCTCATTTGTATTAGTAGGTGAAATCAGCAATAGAAATTGAAATTGGTTCTGTATTTCAAATAATTGCTTATCTACCTCCCAAACAGCTGAATTTATTTTTGTGCTACCTAATACATTGTGATCTTGTATTTTGAAACTTGTTTGTACCCTTATAAACTCAAAAATGGATTTTCTTATTATTTTAGAAAATGCTATCTTAAATTTTCTGAAATCCATAAAATAGAATTCCTTTGCCTCCTCATTCTTAAAAAAAGGAGGAATTTCAAGTCCAATGAGATAAGCCCCAATTTCTTGACATTGCTTTAAGGTAATGATCGGTTTCAATGAAGGGGGATACCTTTCAGAAGTAGGCACCACTTCTGTGAAAAGTTCTTTATTGGTAGCACAAAAATTCTCCAGGCCCACTCTTAATGTATTAATAGTAGCAGGAGTAATTGTATCTGCAGCTTTTATCTGGAATGTATTACTACTATTGGCACCAATCCATATTTCAATAATTATTACGGCCCCATATTTTTCTGAAATTATTCTAGCACTATGCCTAATATGTTTAGCTATATTACCATTATAATCCTCTTCGTCAGAGATTATAAGATAAGACGACTCTCCTGAAATCAAAGTAGACACCATTTCATCTTTAGGATCCGGATTTCTGTAGATCAATAAATAAGGTAACGTTCTTTCAGTTTTAAGCCTACCACCACTTTCTAAATTTAAATTAAGGTGATCACCAGTTTTGATAGACTTAAGAAAATTTTGATATTTATTTCTCTTCATTAAATTTCTAGAATATCATATTAAATTATTTATGGCCGTACTAATTATTCCTCTAAATAAGTTCGTGATGATTGTACACCTCTTAGTTTATGGAAAAAAGCTAATGCAAAGATTATAAAAAAGCCTTAGCATCATCTTACACAAATGACAAGTACAATTGCAAAATTTCAGGATATGATCTATTAAAGTGAGTAGGAACTATTGGCATCCAAGTAAATTGATTGAAAAAACGATTGTATATCTATCAGCTATGACTTTTCTAACTACTTACTCTCCTTTCTTTTTTCATAATGCTTATCTTCCTTTTCATTTCTGGGTTTCTTTTCTACATTCACCTTAGGATAAGATGAAGCAAATGAACATAAATCAAATTTCAAATCATTAGGATTCAATTTTTCATTCAATGAACTTGAATTAATTTCGGTTTTTCTTTTAAAAAAGAACATTACATTTAATTTTATTAGAGTACTTGTTTTCGATGTTCGTTATAACTAAATAAATAGTTATGTATAAGCGAAAAAACCATGTGTATTACTCATAGTTCTCATTACATTTTCTTAAGCACAAATCATTTGAAATACAGTTTTCAAGGAAATAATGAACGAAAACAAAGCCTTTATTCACCTTTAACACTTTGTTGATCGGTTTGAAAACTATCTTTTTGCATAATATTCAATATTTCATCCTTAAAATGCTTCTCCTCATTAAGTGATTCTTCTAAATAATCAAAAGCTCTAAAATAATTAAGATCTTTAGCGATAAATTGCAAATTGAGGTATGAGGCTATTTTGTAACATGAAATTTTATATAAAGAAGATAGAATTGAAAAGTCACGCAGATTTCGATCCAGTTTTTGAGTAATCAGATTTTCGCATTCAATGATTACGCTCTTTAACCCTACACAATGAATTATTTCAGTATTAAGCTGAAGAATCTTAAAAAGATCATCTAATCTAATGATTTGCAATTCTATATTTTCCAGATGTCTTATGAAAATATTATTAATAATTGATCCGGAGACCATGTTTTTGAATTTTTCAGTTACTTGAAGGATTTGAATTTCTTCCTCATATAATTGATTGAGTTGTTGCTCAAATAAATTTTTAAGACGAAAACTGTTAGGTGCTGTAAAATCTTCAGTCTTAATTTTCAGCATTTCATCTTCATTACCTTGAGGATTAATTACTTTTGTATTATTGTAATTCTTTGCTATTACGATGCTATTTCCCATTACTCAAAATAATTAATATTTATAATTGTAAGTAGTTACTTGTCAATCAAAATTCAGAAAAATATCATCAAATGATTTACACAATTTTGGAATTATTGTGCATAAATTCAAGGTAAGCACTTGTGAGAGATGAAAATGATTCGCTTTTAATAAAGTCATGAATCATGAAAATTTTAACAATCTTATTTTTTACATATAATAGTTTCTAACTAAAATTCAATAGTTTATTTTCATAAAATTGGCGTAATAAATCATGCTATTCTGATTAGTAATAATTGGTACTATCGATAGAGATATTGATAGGTAAGTATACCTCAAATTGGGTGCCCTTTCCCAATTTGCTCTCTACTGTAACTTTTCCTCCTGCATTAGAAACTATCCGATTAACCAAGAAAAGACCAATGCCACTACCTTCGATCTTCTCAACCTCCTTTACTCGCTTAAATTTAGAAAATACACACTCCATTTGATCTTCTGCAATTCCTCTTCCATTATCCTTGATAGATAATACCATAAAATTATCTTCTTTTCGTGTTCTAATTTCAATCTTAAGTTGTCGATTATTAGATCTGTATTTTATTGCATTAGTCATGAAATTATAAATAATGCTACGTAAATTTTTTTTTGAGAAATTGATTTCTTTAATACCTAAATCTATTTCTAAAATAGCAAAAGATTCATTCAATAGATGACTTATACTCTTTTTTATATCATCTAAAAGAGAAGGTATTTTTACACTTTTTTTACAGTATAATTCCTCTTCAATATTTGAAATATCAGATAGCTCGTTAATTGTCTTCCTTAAAGATTTAACTGAATTCAATATGGCAACAGTATATTCTTTAATTGATTTCACATCATTTTCCCCATTGATTAAGGAAACTAAAGCTTCCATATTATTTAAAGGAGATTTTAAATCATGTGATGCTGAATAGATAAAGTTTTCATGATCTTTATTTATTTTTGTTAGTCTTTCTACTGTTTGATCTGACTGTATCTTAGCTAATGTAAGATCAGTAATATCGTGAAAAATTATGTTTACTCCTTCTTCACTTTTGCCATAACCTGACGAAAATGGTTCAATTACCATGGAATACCACCTTCCATTATATAATTCAACGTTTTTCTGATTAGGTTCATTAGATTCTAATACACATTTAACCTCATTTACTAAATTTACCCCTGAAATATTATGTGTTAAATCACTTAAAGGACGCCCCAAATCCGTTTTTCTTACATTTATTTGGTTAACAATGCTTTTATTGAAATTTTCTATAGTGAGATTTCTACTAACCTGAATTAAGGAATGAAATAAATTTGGATCATATTCATTAACAATCGGCAACATCCTTTCATTTGTTTGAGTGTAGCTTTCAATATTTTTATGACACTTATATATCTGTGTTACTTGCATATTATTTTAATTTAGACTTAACGAGTTATATTTTTAAGCGCTTATTGTAATTTAAAGTGGACTTTAGTTTTTATATTAAAATCCATTTTTAGAAACCTTCAGAGTGTTAATTTCAATAGGTTTCTAATCCAACAATCTTTTCTGATTGATCCAATTACTTTAAAAATTCAATAATTTGCAGTTACATTTTAATAGCAATAACTTAAATGCAATATTTCATCAAATTGATTATATAAAATTAAAAGTTTAACTTTTGAATAGCATTACACATAAAAAGTTAAACATTACAAAAACTAGCTATTTATGTAAATAGCACTAATAAATGATAGCACCCTATAAAAATTCTTTAAATGAAAATCTGGAATTAAGTAAAAAAGAAGTTTAGAAAATATACTTAATTGAAAATATTACTCTTACTTAACCTAAACCATTTTGTTCGTTTGTTTCTTCCATATGGTCTGATACCGTAGCTTTGCTAAGATGGAAATCTGGATAAATTTCAGTAAATGCAAATTAAAAGTAGGAAAAAATAGCAAAATGTTAAGGCCTTATAAAAAATGGAACCTGCAGCTCCAATTTTTTTCTGCATAATTGCGAGAATTCAAACCTCTCGATAGCAAATCCTAAAATCAAGATGTATTTTCATCAATCATGCAAAAAGTGTTGCTATCAAACCATTAAAGAAATTATGCTAATCAACTTTATAAACTTTGTAAAAAAAAAGGCACTTATTTTTACGCTGTTATTATTTATTAATGCCTGTGACTTGAAAAATTATATTGAAGTCATGAAGATTTTAAAATAAAACTTATATCTCCATTTCTTTCCATTCTACATTCCTCTACATTACTCAAATCAGTAGTATTGGTGTTCAGCCTAAGTGCTTGTAATAAATCGTGTTCTGTTAGGTCTGCTTTTTTAATTGTTTTCCAGTTTATTTTTCCAATCTTGATGAATATCCGTGTTTTTCCTTTAATAAGTTCTGAACTTTTATAGGATTTCATAGAAATATACGAAACTAGTCTGTGTAACATTATTAAAAGTGCCGATACCGCTAGAATTTCAAGAAAGTATTTTTCTTTTGTAATTGCCCGACTTAGCAAAGAGCCAATCATGATAGCAAGTATAAAATCAAAGGCAGTCATTTTGCTTACAAACCTTCTTTTACCAACACGTACTAAAGTGATTCCAATTATAAATACTACCAAGCCTCTTGCAAGCATTTGTAAGGTAGAAATACTGTCTGAATAGATATTAAAAATCTGGTCTAAGTAAAAAAATAAGGAGTCCATCAACAAAAGAATTTCTTTAATCTATTGACGTATAAAGTTTTCAGTTTGTTTAAATAGAAAATGGTAAGTGAGAAGCTTTTTGCTTTTCAAAGCAGCTCTGAATGGGATTGAATTCAACTTTATCTAAAATAAAGCGTAATTAAATATTAAATGCAAAAGTAATTATTTTTTAAACTTTTAAAATCTATTTTTTTATGAAAAAGAATTTTCTATTAACTACTTTACTTCTTGCTCCTACTTTTAGCAGTTTTGCCCAGGGGCAATTGTACACGAAAAACGTATTCCTCAGTACTGATTTTTTTATCATTATTCTTAGTGGAGTATTACTTGCCCTGGCTTTACAATTTATATTAACCACACTTTCCGTTGCTATGGGGATTACAGCAATTGGGAATGTAAAAGAGAATTATGCCGAAAATAAAGCCGACCCAAGAAGCGATAGTAACAACGATGATGATGATGGTAATACAGGCGTAAAAATAAGTACTGCATTCGGGGTCTGGAGTGTGCTTACAACCTGTATAGCACTATTTGGAGCTACAGCTCTTGCCATTAATTTAAGTGCTTTTGAAACTGTAGATGTAAATATTACGGTAGCCTTAGTCATCTGGGCTGTATTTTTTCTTACGATATTTTATTTAGAAACTAAATTAGCCAGTTCAGCTCTTAGTACTTTTACTCAATCATTAAAGTACTTACTCAAGGGCACTACAGATACGCTAACTTCTATGTTTTCAAAATCTGATCAGAAAAAACTGGAGTCTACCTTATCTCACACGGTTGATAAAATCAGGAAAACTCATTTTGAGTCAGATCAAGATCATATTGTTGACACTATTGAGAAATTTTTCAAAAAAGCTGAGAATAAATTACCGTCTTACGAGCAGCTAAAGAATGATATTTTAAAATCACCAAAGAAGGTGGGTCCACTAATAGCACCGAAAAAATGAACCTGGTGCATGATATTTTTGATAAGGCAATGGCTCGTGCCGATAACAATAACGAAGATAAAGGTAAAATTGAACAGTTAAAAACGTTAGCTGCGGAAGTTAAAGAATCTTTTGAATCGGGAGAAAGCAGAGAAGAGGGAATTAAGAATGTGATTGCAAAATTTAGTGATGCCGATAAAGAAGCAATTAATAAGCAAATGGATGGCGCTAAGGATTACATTAAAAAGATTAGGTCTGATTCAATGGAAGATGATTCTTATAAAGAGCAGCTCCAGGAAATATTCAAAAATCCAAAAGTGCTACTTAGTAACTTTTCAGGTGGTGACCAACAATTTAACAAAGAAGGGATTATTAAACTTCTTGCAGAAAATACCGACCTGGAAAAGCAGCAACTTGAAAACTATGCAGAGAAAATTTCTGATTTCATCGCTACTTTAAAGAGTAAATTTGATTCAGATAATGAAGAAGGTTTTGCAGCCCAAATTGAGGACAAAATTGCACAATTTTTTAATAGTACAAATAAGCCTGAATTACAGTACTCAGTTTTGAAGTGGGATTTGACAAAAGCAATCAATAACCCGAACGATAGTTTGGATATTGTAAAGCAACGACTTTCTAAACTGGATTCAGACTCATTGAAAGCTATTTTGGTAAGTAATACCTCGGTAAAAGATGAAGATATTGATAATGTTATCCAATCCATTGAAGATACAAAACAACAATTGATAAGCAAAGTGGATGAAGTTGAACATAAGATTAAACAGGAAGTTGAAACCTTAAAGAAAAAGGCAATAATTGAGTCGGAGAATGCACGTAAAGTAGCACTTTCTGCCGTTTGGTGGCTGGTGATTAGCACAGTGCTTTCCGGTGGCGCAGCCATTTTAGGAAGCCTTTTATTATTCATATAAAACGGAGAAGTAAAGTCACTGTAAAAGTGGCTTTACTTTTCTTCTTTAATACACTACTATTATTTCTAATCATTTTCCGTAAACTTGGGACTTTCTCCTTGCTATCCTTCCGAAATGAATATGATTAAAAAGTTTTTAGCTAAAAAATCACTGAACTAATTCGTCCTTCCTTTTCAAATTAAAAAAATTAAAACGATTTTGTTTAGTCTACGATTTATAGTTTTAAATTATTGTTAATACGGTTGAGAATTTCAAATCAAATTATACCCTACAGGAAACATGTGATTCATTTACATAAAATAGCTAAAAGGAGCAATAAGCGAATTTAAACAAAAGGGATACTATGAACTATTAATATAGAATGAGATAGAGTTTCAAATCAATTCAAGGTAAAAAAGACATTAAATCCTAATTAAAATTAAAACAATAAAACAAAAAATAGCACCTAGAAAATTCTTAGTGCTATCTAAGATTATTTTCCTTTTAAAACTGTAACGCTTATTTAAAACTAGACAAAGAAGTTAGTACAAGAAATTTTATATGGTAATAACCACATATTTATTTACACCATATTTTACCAAAGCACGGTCTTTTTGGAATCCCACAATTTGTCCTTTCACAGTTTCATCCTCTACATATTCAGAAACATCAATAGTATCACCTAATTGCTTAGATTTATAAGAATAAATAGATTTAGAAAATATTTGACCAGTATCATATGTTCTCCGTTCATTTCCATCCTCTGTTATCATATAAACTGTTGCTTTATTTTCTTTAATTTCTATAACAGTAACATTCTGACCATCTGGTAAGAGCGCTCCTTCACTTACTTTTAAAAATAAATTATCACTGCTTTTCGAATTTTTAGAAGGTTTTAAATTAAAATACTCTTTTCTAAATTCATCGCTCATGGGATTATCTTCTGGCTGATTAATTGCCACAATATCCGCATGTAAGGTAAGCTTTTGAATAAGCACCAATCCGAAAAAATAATAAGCATCTTTTCTATCAATTGTATAGTTTATGTATCTTTCATTAGGGTTAAGGAATCTACTTTCTTCCAGTTCAGTTTTAGCTTTTTGAACTAAGGCATTTTTACCGGAACCCCCAATATATAAAACGATAATAGATTTAGATTCTCCAGAAACTGTTTCTACATAACTCATATTAGACTCCACTACATCTGAACTAATATTACCAGAATGGATGGCAAAGCAACTACTCATTAATAAAGCGATGAATAAAAATAAAATTGATTGGTTGATAATTTTCATATTTTAAATTTTAAAGTATAAGTTAAAGGTAAGTAAACTACACTAAGATTACAAACAAAAATAAGGCCATTTAGAACGCCTAGATATATTTAATAGAAAGTTTTTATTTAGTTAACAATAAATTAATATAGTTTTAGAGTTATATATGGAATCCAAAACTTCTTTTTTAATTTTATTGCAGTCTTGCCAGCCAGATTTTGGTCAGCCTATGGCTAACAACTGAACCAAAAATGAGATCTGATTGTAGGCGTCTTAAATGAAGATATATTTAAAGTATCTGCTGACAAAACTAAGTCTTGTTTATAGAAGACTAATGAATTTAATGACAGATTTTACTCTGCCTCCTCCTCACTTAATGCAGCTTCTTCATTGGTTTTTAAGCGGGTTTTCTTTTTCTCTTTTTTATCTTTCTTTTTTTGCCCTCCAAATATACTCTTTAAAATACCCCCTTCATTTTGAGTAGAATCTACTGAAACAGGCACTTCTCTGATTCTTTTGGCTTCTGCGGAATCTCTTTGGGCTGCCTGGGCTCTCAAAACATCATTACCCACTAATTCCATGTATTTTACCATGTCTACATTGTAGTTGAAACGCTTGGTGTTGTCCCAGGCATCTTCACCATCATCAGCTCCTGCCAATTGTAGTGAGTCTGATAAAGCTCTTTTTAAACTATCTACATCCACTTCCGGTAAATCAGAAGGCTTTTGCGATCTTAAGCTTAGTAAAGAATCAATTTCATCACTGTAAACATCTTTTTGGTCTACCATTAACAGTTCTTGTTGCTTCCAAAACCCATATTTCCGAACAGATAAACCATAAATATCCTTTTTATGGGTATGGGTATCTGCTGTTAATAACAGAGAGTCATTTTTGAAATAGGAAAATCTTTCGTTTTGTTTTTGAGGATCTAAAATATAGGTGCTCTGAAATGCAGCGCATACCATTTTATCCTTGCATGAAGCAAACAGCAATAATGAACTTATAATAAGTATAAATATTTGCTTCAAATGATCTTTATTTTAGTTGTCGATTTACTCCGGTGAATATATAATCTACCCATTCCTCATACATTTTTGCTGAAGGATGAAGTTGATCTTTGGCCAGATAATCTTCCGGTGCAATCATAGCTTTTAAAGATAAAGGGGTAATATCGTAAAATTTTACCGAATATTTCAACGAAATGTCTCTAGCTATATTATTATAGTTCAATAACTCATCACTAACCACCTTTGCCTCTTTGCCTTTTTCAACCGCAAATGGCGTTATACCATAATCTGGAATGCTCAATACAAACACTTTAGTAGGATCGTTTCCGGCTAAAGTTATTGCTTTTTTTAATAAGCGCGTAAACTCTTTTTTGTATTGTTTTATAGGGTATCCTCTGTACTGATTATTCACTCCAATTAATAAACTTACTAATTGAAATTCTGAATCTAATAATTCTTCATCTGCCTCAATAGCCTTAATTAACTCATCAGTAGTCCATCCGGTAGTGGCAATCATTTTTTCTAAGCTAACACCTTTGCCCATATTATTAAGCTGCTTAGTTAACACAACCGGCCATCTTTCGGACTCATCAACCTCTTCTCCTATGGTATATGAATCTCCCAATGCTAAATACGAAATTTTATTTTGTGCCATTAAGATAATTGAACTGTTGCAAAATTGAAAAAGCAAAAATATAGCTAAAAAGGCCTTTTTCATAATTTTAAACTCCCGTTATTAATTAAATGTAATTACATTAATGCAAAAGTATGATAATATTGCATTAAAGGCTGATTTTATAGGGTAAGTTTATAGGTATTTAAGTTAAGTTTGTCGAAAAATTAGATTATTTTAATATAATACATATATATTTAGTGCTATTCTTTAGTTGTTTTTCATGCTAAATAATATATTTACATATCAGAATCTTAAAAACAGACGTGCGCTACATCTTTATATATTTTATGCTTTTTAATTTTCCTTTTGCTCTTTTGGCGCAAAATGAAATAACAACTGAGTCTATTCCGGGAGATGTAAATAGCAAATACCAGGATGTAAGGCCCGTAATTTCTGATGACGGTAAAACCTTATATTTAAATCGAAGATTTCATCCAGAAAATATCCGTGGTGAAAAAGACTTTCAGGATGTTTGGGTAAGTAGATTAGATCCTAAAGGCTTTTGGAGCAAACCTTTTAATCTAAAGGAGCCTTACAATGATAAAAAAGCAAATGATTTAGTAAGAGCCAGCAAAAATGGAGATTCTTTAATTTTTGTAAATGATGGTTATAAAGGTGTTAGTTCGGAATTAGCATTGTTTATAAAGAATAACAAAAAGGCAATTGAACTACCTGTAGATGGGTATTATAATAACAGTCCTTATGTAGATTTTGATTATCATTTCAAGGAAAAAGTAATTATCATGGCCGTTGAGAGAAAAGACTCAAACGGTGATCAGGACTTATATTATAGTGTTTTTCAACCGGAAGACAATCGATTTAGTACTCCAATGAGCATGGGTAAAGTAATTAATAGTGATAAAGCTGATTTTGCTCCATTTCTAACAGTAGATGGAAACACCCTGTTTTTTGCCAGTTATGGTAATAAGGGAAACGGAGCAGCTGATATATTTATGAGTCACAGACTAAATGATGGATGGGAAGACTGGAGTAAACCAGAAAATTTAGGAAAAGTAATAAACTCTCCGTTTGAAGAGACTTTTGTTTCCATAGATCCAAGTTTGAATTACCTGTATTATGATTCCTACCCTCCCGGAGCCAATAATAGAAATATCTGGAGAGCCACGCTAAGTGATGAAATCAAGAATAAAATAATTACCGCCAAAAACAATAGAAGGCCATCCGTACAAGGAGTAGTTGCCAGTAACGATTATGACAAAATTGATGAGGCGCAAGAGGTGTTTCAAGAAACCACCGATAATAAAACTGAAACTCCCTCCCAAGCAGTCCCTCTTTCCATTTTAGATGAAAATGAAACAACCAGTCAGCCAGAGGCTCAAGCTCCTTTAGTATCGGAAGAAAGCATGAAAGAAGAGTTAAATGAGGAGGATAAGGTTAAGAATGAGCAAGTAGCGGTAAATGAACAGGTAGAACAAGGCTTTTTCTCAAAAATAGGTGAAAAATTAGGGTTAGGAGTTAAAAAACAACCAATTAGCTATGATAATGCCGGTAGTAAAGGTCAGAAAATTGCCAGAAACGTGTATTTTGGGTTCAATTCAGATAGAATTCAATTTAAACAAAATAGCCTTATAGAATTGATTGCATTCGAATTAGAGGATAAACCTAATACTAAAATATTAATAGAAGGTCATACAGATGCAATAGGTGGAGAAGATATTAATAAAGACCTATCATGCCGAAGGGCAAAAAATATTAAAGAAGCTTTAATTAGTCTGGGTGTAAATGCTTTAAGGATTGAGATTAGTTGCGAAGGCAAAGAAAGACCATTAGCTTCTAATGATGATGAGTTTGAAGGTAGGGAACTTAACCGAAGAGTGGAGTT
>JBBSPJ010000032.1:0-18763 GCA_038258905.1 Cytophagales bacterium | reverse complement strand
TCTTATATAAAATATGTTAGAAAACTTACATTAGGTTTTCTTGCAATTAGCTAAGTGAATATACCACTATTTGGAAAGTAGTAAGAGTTTTAAGAATAAAAAAAACTTAAAAAATGCTTTAAAGAGACTAATGAGCATTTACCACTTTAATTGTTTGATAGCCATCCACACTTTTAATCCGAATTAAGCAAGGAGTACAGTGTTCCCCACCCAAATCAATTTGATATTCATGAAGGCCAATTTTAACCATTGTGATAGGGAAAGCCACACCGACTGAATTATATAACACAATGTCAGATGGTGCTAAATTTAATTTAGTGCGAATTGATAAAGTATTCACAACCGGATTAGGAAAAGCGACTATTTTATTTTCATCATGCTGTCTATTACTGGTTACCGTTTCATCTATCAATCGGAAGCTTCTCACCTCAGACCATTCCCCAAAACCTCCAGGGTTTCTACCTGATATACGAATGTAATACGTGCTATCTTTCACTTTGCCAGTAAATTGATAATCAAGTACACCATAAACAGGATCCGCTAATACAGGAGAACTGAAGCTGGGCTCTAAAGCGATTTGCAATAGATAGCTGGTAGCAGTAGGTGAACTTGTCCATTCAATAATTACTTCATCACTTGTTAATTCTGCTCCTTCCGCAGGTGAACTTATATTTGGCGGCACTGGAGTTGGAAATAGGGTTTTGAACTGCACAATTTCAGTCCAGTTAGAATATCCGAACTCATTGAAACTACGTATCCGCAAATAGTAAGTGGTTAGTGCTTTTAATTCGGTGGGGAAATCAAATGTAGCTTCATTATTATTTTTCACATTGATCTCTTCAAAGAGGTTATTTGGATTAAAAGTGTTTCCTCCTTCTGAAATTTGTATTTGAATGCTATCACTAGCTGCTGTAGCACTCCATTGTAAACTGGGTTGGAGTGGAACCATAGTGGCATTTTGGGAAGGGAAAGTTATAGCTATGTCTTCAGGGAAACCTGTAACAAAGGTGAATACATCTGAAAAAGCCCCTCTACCTCCAAAATTTTCACCTGCCATTCGCCAATAGTAAGTAGTTTCACCCCTAAGTGGTATTTGATTTATTTGAACAGTAGTATCGTTATATACGATTGATTTCAGGTTTTCAGTAAATGCGCTATTAGTGGCAAGCTCTATGGTGTAATTAGATGACAGTGGTATGGAAGACCATTTTAGATAGTCCATGCTTTCTACGTTAATAGTACTATTTTCAGGTAGTAATAATGTGCCCTTTACTGGAGCTGGTACTTCAAATAAATCACTTGGTACGCTCTCTTTGCCGAATCTGTTCAACGAAGTTATGACAATAGAGCGGCCTTGTGGAATAGCCACTGTGGATAGATCAAAGTTATTGGTATAGGTAATTGCTTTTCTATTTGCATTGCTTAAGTAAGTTGACGGATCTTCAGATGGGTTAACAGCATAAATAACTGACCGGTCACTAACCTCTACTTGATCCCATACTAGGCTGAAAAAAGTTTGACCATTCGCTTGTTCCAAACTTATATTAGTTGGTGTGTCAGGCATTATTGATGCTTTCCAAGTCATTTCAGGCACCAAGGTTAAATCCTGATAAACTTCAGCCTTTAGATACTCATATAATCCATCAACTCTATAAAAATCATTCATTCTAAAATAAACACTTCCAAGTGATCCTTTATCAGATTCATCTCTATTTATGTTTACTTGCTGAACAATTTGACCTAAAGTCCAGGGATCTGCCGCTATTCGCTCATTGCTTTCATTCAAATTAAAGTATTCCTTTAATTCATGTAGGTTACTATTACCTCTCGCCATAGGTGAATTATCTAAGCGATATATACCTTGACCTGCATAAACATGTCTATCATATGTGTTTACCTGATCAGCCCACCAAGGTAATAGGGTAGCATAATCTTGTGAACCACCCGTCGGCCAATAGAGTTGCGGAGTAATATAATCTACAGTACCCGCTTCCAGCCATGCCAGGGGGTCGCAGTAAATTACACTGTATGCATTTAATCCAGAAATTCCTTCAGGATTCATCCCATTCCCATAGATGCCAAAAGGGCTCACTCCGTATCTTACATAGGGTTTTACTGACTGGATAGTATCCCAAACTGCTTCTATCATCTGATTAATGCTTCCCCTTCTAAAATCTCCTAATGTGCTATAGGCAGCACCGTAGGTGCTATAGGCATCTTCATCTAATGCAGTAGGGGTGCCACTGTAAGAATAAAAATAATCATCGAAATGAATACCATCCACATCATAGTTATTGATAATATCTCCTACTACTTGTTTGATATAATTTTGCACGTCAGGCAATCCGGGGTTTAATATTTTGCCACCATCATCATAGGCAAGAGCCCATTCCGGGTGTTCTACATAAACATGTGTTTCGTCATAATAAGAAGCTCCGGCGGATTTTGAGGCATTAATTCTATAAGGATTAAGCCAGGCATGTAATTCTATTCCTCTTTTATGGGCTTCTTGAATTGCAAATTGTAATGGATCATAACCCGGGTCGGTTCCTTGTGAACCTGTTAAATATCTTGACCATGGCTCAAAACTTGATTGGTACAATGCATCACATTCAGGACGGACTTGCAACAATGCTGCATTCATGTTCAATGATTGAAGTGTGTCAAGATAAGCAATAAGGCTTGCTTTCTGCGCAGGTATATTGTTTCTATCTTCGGATCTAGGCCAATCCAAATTAGAAACAGTTGAAATCCATGCCGCTCTCAATTCTCCCTTTGCTGAGGGTGCTTCACGGTTTGCTGTGAAAGGCTGTGCAAAGGCGTAGGGTAATAGAAATAATGATAGGAAAAAAAATAATGACCACTTCATACTTTGTTATCTATAATATAATAAAAAAGGCAGGAGGCAAGCCTCCTGCACTATTTCAATTTTCACTTACTAAATACTCTAAAATACTTATTGTTTGCAATTTATCGCTTTGCATCATCCAATGCCAAACCATATACCTCAACACCTTGCACGAAGTATTCTACTTCTCCCGAACCATCTAATTTGTAACGTTTAACACCTGACTCGTGTAGCGGATTGGCTTCAAGGTCAGCATCGGCCGGACCTCTATAAGCCCAGTAAACATAACCGCTTTCGTTATCTATCTCAATATCGGTTATATAAGTAGTTTCTGCTGCTCCACCTTCAGCATCAGCAGGTGAATCATCAATTAGTACCACATTAGATCCGTCAGTATCACTAACATAAAAGCCAATGCTAGGACTATTTGTACTAAAATATACTTTCGCATTTTCTTGATCCACTTCAAAAGCTCTTACACCATATTCGCCTAATATGGCACCTGCTGATGGTATAACATCTAAAACCCCGATATCGGCAGCTGTAAAGCGATAAAGTCCTTTATGATTGGCATTTTTAGCCCACCAATAAACATCACCTATCTTTTTAACAGTGCCATTCAAGGCTCCAAATCCATAACTTGGCCCTGTATAGCCATCTATATTGCCTGCCCATGCAGAGTAATAAGCCAATTGGCTATTGGTTACTAAAGGAGGAAAGTCTTCAGGATTTCCATCGGGACCATTATCACCCCAAGCAAAATTTTGAGTTGATGTTGGTACCACTGTGATGTCATTTCTTCTATCTGCAAAAATAAGGTCAGTGCCATCTACTGTTCCAAAGAAAGAATCATCGTAATTTTGGTTACTGAAAGTTATATGCGTGGTATAATTTTCTGCATTAAAATCCATACTAAATATTTGTCCCGGAGTTGTTTCAGGATCAGCAGCGAATCTTAAACCCGATCCTGCATCAAATACATATAATCTATCTTCAGAAAAATCCATTGTTAATGGATGAGCACCTGATGGAATTTCACTATTTACCAATTGTGCTTCACCAGCAGCAAAAATTTGTTTTGACCACAAAGAACCTCCTTTTTGAGCAAGCCATAAAGTCTTAGCCAATTGTGCACTAACTGTAGCTGTTAAATCAGCAGCAAACTCATCTGAACCAATAGTGGCTGTAACAGTGTAGTTTAAAGCATCTGTTGGATCAGTGAATGTTACTACAATTGATTCGCCAGTTCCCACACCCATATCATCAAGATCGTCACTAATTATTCCAGTGTCAGGAAAATCCCATTCGTAAGATACTTCGCCCCCTGAAGGATTATAAACTGAAGCAGTAAAAGTGGTAGCTACACCTATTTGTATAGGGTCCGGACTAATTCCGACAGTTGGTGCCGGAGCAGCTACTGTAACATCGTCAGAAGAAGATAAATCATCATTTCCATCTAAGGTTAAAGTTACAGTATAAGTGCCATTTGCTTCATACGTATATACTGGATTTTCGTCAGTTGAAGTTCCTCCATCTCCAAAATCCCATAAATAGGTATCTCCACCCGTTGAAGCATTAGTGAAAGTTACTTCTTCACCTGCCGTGGGACTGGTGGGTGCAAAACTAAAACCTACTCGAATCTCCGGAGCGGGATCTTCGTCTGTTTTACAAGCGGCCATCCCAACTATCAGGACGCCTAAAATAAGCAATTGTAAAATTTTTACATGTTTCATAAAATTGAAGTTTAATTGTGATTAATTAACAGTAAATGCACGAGCAATGGATGTGTTAATTCCGCCTAACCCATTCTCGATACTAAAATATAAAGCTACTCTATGTGAAAGTTCGTATTTAAAATCGGGCTTAATTAAGCCTTGTAAACCAATTGACTTTAAGTTAGTTATAGTCTTCTCCTTGCCTTCTGCATTAAAATTGGATCCCTCAAAGTACGTTTCAAATGTGGCCAAAGTGATTACAGAATCAACATCTACAAGAATGGTTTGCAGCTGTGTTTTACTCAAATTCGTAGCTATTTCATCGTAAAAATCTTCAAGTGCTTCCGGGGGTAGGGTAGACTGTAGCTCCGCTATGGAACTATTGGTGCTGCTTCTGGTAACTCTTCTAAAATCGGTAGGCACCTGGTACGCAGGTGTAATAACATATGAATTCTTAGCGGGTACAAAAGCGTTGAAATTATGTGGAATAGTACTCACCACTTCTTCCTCGACTTTATCTCTCCTGTTTTCATAGGCATAGGCATAATTTGTAGCACTCAAGTTAAAGCTGATTTTATCATCTAAAAAAACAGACTGTAACATTTTAATCGATACGAAATCATCATCTTCACTCCAGTATTCAACTTCCGTAGCAATGGTTGCTCCTGCAGGGGCAATAGGGTCGATGGGTAAAAAGTACACGTTAGGGGTAAAAACACCCGGGCTACTTAATTCGTCTATTACATCATTGCGATCACACGAGAGTAGTAGACAAAAAAAGCTACAAGCAATGCTAATATTGAGAATTTGCTTCATGTTTTTTAGTTTAAGGTTTATAATTCAATGTTTCACACTCGATTTTCGTTTCTATTCAGGTTTTCTAACAATGACTAACACTAGAATTCTTTCAATTGCTATTTGGGGCCCAGAACATAGGTACTTTCAGCCATTCAGGATTTTGAAATGCTCCTAACCTGTCCAATTCGGGCTTATTATATATTTCTTCGGTTTCTGTATCATAAGGCAACCTTTGAATCCATTCACCTTCCCCCCAATAGAAAGCAAGGTTAGGAGGTTGTTGTAAACCTATATAAATCTGATTATCGTAACCATACCTACGCATATCAGTCCATACCTCACCATCTAGCCAAAGCGCAATATATTTTTGCATCATAATATTACTTAGACTAAGATTGTTCGCGCTTTGTGGCACCATGGCACTAGCCAAGAATGCATTTCGATCAGCTGGTGGAACGCCCGCCCGGTCCATATTGACAGTAATTCCTTCAATAAATGAAGTATATGCTCCATTAGGGTCCCCCTGATTAAACATAGCCTCTGCTTTAATAAAGTGAAGCTCTTCTTCTCTTAGTAAATACATAGGCCCATAATCCAGCGTAACGTAGGAGCTATCTAATTCAGGATAGTTTTCATCCTCGAATGAAGCCACTTTGCCTGAACTGGGCACTATTGATAAAAAGATACTGTCTTCATTAGGTTTCATTAAGTACCAGGTTCTAGGATCTCCTACCGTATTAGTAATAGGATCATACTGCAAAGCTTCTTCCAACATAAACCTACCTGGGGCACTGCTGCTAAGCGTATTGTTTCCATAATCCCAATCCGGGTCTGCTTGAGAAGGACCCCATTGATTCATTTGCAAAACGTTACCTGCTACACCAGTTGAGTAGTCAAAAGTAGCATCAGACCAGTTGTTCAATGCTAGATCTGCAGTGGCTATCACTTCATTATAATTCTGGTTAACATTAGGAGTCAGATGTAATAATGCCCTCGCTTTAATGGCGTAGGCAAAACTGATCCACTGATTTAAATCTCCTTTATAAATATGATCCTGCGCAGCCGTTAATGGCCTAACAGTTGCTGCATCAGTGTTTTCAAGTAGTAGAATGGCTTCATCTAACTCTATTAATACCTGCTCATAGATTTCTGACTGCGGATCGTAAGGAGGAGAAGGATTTCCTTTTAAAGCCTCAAAATAAGGCATATCACCGAAAATGGCAGTAGTTCTTAATGTGGAAAAGGCGTAGAGTATTTTAGCCACCCCTTGGTAATTTGTGGAGTTTTCAAGCGCAGCAACTTGTTCCGTATGCACTGCATTGATAGAAATATCATGGTAATGTCTTCTCCATTGTCCAATTCTATTGGCATCAACGTAATCCCAGCGGTCATGATATTTATTAAAACCACTAAAGGTGGCCAGCTGCTGGGTGAGATATGCCATCTCTTCCCCGTGATCAAAAATGCTGGTGGCCGTCCAAGCCATTACCGGAGGCAATAAAAAATCTGGAGTACTGCTTACAGGACTGTCTGGATCAACATTGAGCTCTTCAAAATCTGAACACCCCATCAAAATAAATAAGCAAAATATTATCGTGATATTTTTTTTCATGGTAAATCTTTTAAAATGTAGCATTTAATGTTAAATCAATACCTTGGGTAGTAGGTACATTGAAGTAGTCAAGACCAATAGTTCCTACACCACCAACACCCGCACCTGCATAATTAGTCTCCGGGTCTCCACCAGAGTACTTTGTCCAAAGTGCAAGATTCCTACCCGTTACAGAAAAGCTAAGATTTTTACTTCCAATTTTTGATGCCCAAGTTTGCGGGAGGTCGTATCTGAGCGTCACGTATCGTAATCTAGTCCACGAGGCATCTTCGACAAAATTCGAACCAACCCCAATATAGTTATTGAAATATGATTGATCCAATACGGTCTCTTGCGTGTTTTCAGCGAAACCTCCTTCAGTTTCTACGACTCCTTTAAATAATGTCGTTTTATTTCTGTATTCCTCCAAATATTCCGCTGACCCATTGCCAATCATAGACGCTTGTGCAGCATTTAGCACAACACCGCCTACCCTGATATCAAATAAGAATGAAAGATTGAAGTTTTTATAGTTAAGAGAATTGGTAACACCAATTATAGCTTTGGGCTCTCTGTTACCAAGATACACGCTATTGCCATCAATCTGTCGGGTACCGTCATCATTTAATACATAATTATCATCAGCATCTTTTAGGTAATTTCCAAATCTTGGCCTGCCATCTTCATCTACTACCAACTGCCCGAACTCATTATAGAGATAAGTTGATCCCTCTATAGCAAATAGAGGCTGACCCAAAAATGAAGTGGGTTTTGCAGCTGAAATCACTTGGCCAGGTGTAACTGGTAATCTTGAAACAAAAGAAGGCAAAGCAGAAACCTGAGAACGGTTACCTGATATATTTGCCATAATATTCCACCTCAACTCTTCACTATTAAGTAAAATGCTTGGCATATCATATGTAATCGCTAATTCTACCCCCTTATTTTGAATTGAACCTGCGTTAAATAAAAGCTGTACCCATCCTGAAGCGGGAGATACACGACTACTTAATAAGATGTCGTTTGTATTACTTTCGTAATACGTTAAATCTAAACCTAATGCGCCTTCAAAAAACCGTAAGTCAGCCCCAACCTCCCAATTTGATGTGAATTCGGGTTCGAGATCAGGATTGCCCGCAAAATAATCATATTTAACTCCTCCGTTTATTGTATTATAACCCTCTACTGTAGAAGCTAGTCTATGAGGGGAAGGGTCTTTAGCAGTTTGAGATACACTTGCCCTTAACTTACCAAAAGATAGAATTTTGTTGCGATCAAAAAATTCTGTAAAAACTACTCCTAGACTAGCAGACGGATAAAAAAACGGATTTTTGTCAACCGCTAGTGAAGAAGACCAGTCATATCGGCCAGTTAACCCTAAAGAAACCATTCCATTGTAGTCGACTTTTAAATCAGAGAAAGCACCTATTATTTCCCTTTGACCTATACTTTGGCTAGGGGGTTCAAAATTTTGAAGATTATTAATGTTAGAGAAGGTTGGGTTACGAAAACCAGTCCCGCTTATAGTAGTGTTTCTACCATAATCTTTTTGAAAATTATGGCCCAGAAGTGCCGATACTTGAAATTTATCAAAAAAAGTTTTATCGTATTGCATTAACGCAGTAGAGGTAAGTATCTTGGAAGATCGTTCAGTTTCCGCCATAGCTCCTGCAAATTCTATAGCATCGCCCGTGCTTCCTGGACTTATAATTCTGCGGTAGAAATGATTGGTGAAATCACCACCAAAGCGATAAGTGAATTTTAAGTTCTCAGTTATTTTCCAACTAACAGTATTAGTAATTATAATTCTTTGAATATCATCTGTAAGAGGATTATTTTCAGCTTTCCAGTACGGATTCTCCAGGTTTCGCCATTCTTCTCCTTCTGGTCGATCGATCAGGAACCTTTTGGATCCATCAGGATTCAGATAGTTGGACATGTCATCGTTGATTGGCCATCGATAGACATTAGCCATTGTACCGAATCCGGTACGGGTATTATCGGTATTAATTAGGTTCGCTGAAGAGGTAACTGATAATTTATCACTTAATTTAACTGTGCCTTTTAGCAGTATTCCGTAACGAGATAAGCGTTCACCTGGAAAAATGCCCGTATGATCTAGGAAATTCCCTGAGATATAACCGCTAGCCGTTTCAGTTCCTCCAGCAACCGAGAGATCGTATTTTTGCCTTATACCATACTGTAAAAAATTATCAACATTATCATACACCTTTTGATTGGGGAGCACTTGAGGCCCCCAATTACTGGTTGATTCATCATCGAATACACCTAAGTTACCTTGGGTAAATTTCATTTGTCTGGGAGATGGTCTAAGTGCTCTATCTATAGATACCCCTGATGAAAAATTAACTGTCGTTTTGCCGGCTTCAGCACTTTTAGTTGTTATAATGATCGCTCCATTTGCTGCTGCAATACCGTATAGAGCTGCAGCGGGTCCAGGTTTTAAAACAGTCATTGATGCTACATCATTAGTATTAATATCGAAAGCCCTGTTGCTCCCTCCAAAAGATGCACTGTTACTAATTGGAATTCCGTCAACTACAAATAAAGGCTGGTTATCTGTACCTTCGTTAATTGAACTCGCTCCTCTTATTATTATTGAACTACTTGCTCCTGGAGAACCACTTGTATTTGTTATTTGCACACCAGTCACCTTTCCTTGTAGAGCACTTACGATATTATCCTGTCCACTATCCATAATATCTTTTGTCTCAACTTCCTGAACAGAATAGTTAATTGCCTTCTTTTCTTGTTCAACTCCGAAGGCAGTCACAACAACTTCCCCTAATTGCCTAATATCCGGCAAGAGCGAAATGTTAAGTACCGAAGCGCCATTTACTGGCACCTCTTTTTTAGAATATCCTAGAAATGAAACTACGAGTGTGATTTCTGACCTATCATCAGGTAATGTGATTTTAAAATTTCCATCGAGGTCAGTAACAGAACCTGTAGTTGTACCTTTAATTATGACATTGGCTCCCGTTAAAGGTTCTCCTGTTTCATCTATTACCGTGCCCGAAATGCTGCTTTGTGCATGTGAAAAAGACGGGCTCAAAAATACTGAGGTGAAAAATATTAATGTAATTGTAGAAATGTAGTGTTTCCGCATAGTTTTTTAATTAAACTCCATTACATAAATATAATTCAAGAAAATCACAAAACAAATTATTTCGTGCAATTTCAAGTATATTATTTCAAAAAAACCTGCAATAACACTTATATTTGAGCGGAAATATAAGTTTTTACGGCGTATTTATATGGTAATTGCCATAATTCAATTACCTTGCTGACGAAATAGAGAACAAATTACATTTCGCCAACAACCCATGCTTAGAAAAGAAAGACATAATTTCATACTTCATAAAATAAGGTCTGATAGCAAAGTAGTCTCTTCAAACCTGAGTGATGAATTAGGTGTATCAGAAGACACTATTCGGCGCGATCTTAGAGAACTTTCGCATAATGGGTCAATTTTAAAAGTGCATGGAGGAGCTATAGCAACCAATAAGCACATCTTTCAGTACCGAAAAGAAGAGATAGTAGATTATGAGCTTAAAAATATAGTGGCGCAAAAAGCAGTTTCATTTATTAAAGATAACTCCGTCATAATAATGAGTGGAGGAACTACCAATTTGGAATTAGCAAGCGTGTTACCCCCTGAGTTAAAAGCTACTATTTATACCTATAGTCTACCAATTGCCATGCAGCTAACTGAGCACCCCAACATAGAGCTAATTTTTATTGGAGGTAAAATGCGAAAAACTGCACAGGTCACAATAGGTCTTGATGTTGTGACTGCTATTAAAAATATAAGAGCAGATTATTGCTTCCTTGGCGTCAGCGGATTGGATGTAAATGCCGGACTAACCGAAACAGACTGGGAAGTTGCGCATATTAAAAAGGCAATGATTTCTATTTCACATAAAACAATCTTATTATCCACCGCAGCCAAATTAGGGATAATACAAAGATACCTGATCGAAACACCGGAAAATTTGGACATCATTATCACAGATGCTCCCGCCATTGACCCTAGAACTGAAGTGTTCAGCAGAATAGGTATAGAAGTGTACTAGTATAGTATATCTACTCTCGATTAATTGAAACCAGCACGTGGAAAATCTCCTTATTAGTAGGTAACCAATAAAAAACTACAAAGTGATCTCGGGATTTACTAATGAATAAGAAGATCAGCAGTTTTAGCGAGGACTTTATCTGCCAATGAATTGAACAACTTCTTAGTAAAATCTCTTTTTGCTCGTTAAGAGTTATTCAGAGTCTTAAAGACTTATATCAGTGCATCGCTTTTTTAAAGAACTAATGAAATTATAATATTTAGGAATATATTGGATTGCAGCATTGTGCGTTTTTCTGCATGTTCTGCAATAAAATCAATGATCTAATACTGGAGAGAAACGAAAATCACTAATTTTTTTAAACACCTACGAAAAATTAATTAGCCCGGTAAATAAATTACTCCTCCGGTATTATCTCTATTAGCCCCGGTAACTGAACTTAAGCAGTTTACTTCATTTCTAAACCGTTTTACGCCCATAAAAGCAAAAATTATTGCTTCCTTGTAATCAATAATATCATCGTCTGGAATTACCATTTCTACTTTACCTGATAAAAGCTGCTTTATCGATTCCATTAAAAAGATATTCTTTGCTCCTCCGCCGGTTATGAGCATTCTGGGATTTTCCTTTTTTTGATCTAAAACCGCATTTGCTAATTGAAAAGCAATATGTTGAACTCCTGTGAATAATTGATCTTCAACCTTTAAAGCATTATTATCAATTATAGGCTTGATTTCTGATTCAAACCACTCAAAACCTGTTGATTTTGGGTACGGTAGCTTTAAATAAGGCAGTTCATTTAATTGGTTGAAAAGAGACTGATCCAGTTTGCCTGATCGAGCAATTTTACCTCCTTGATCATAGCTTTTTCCTAGCTTTTCTGCCAGGTGGTTCAGCAGCATATTGGCAATAGAAACATCATAGGCCACTCTGCCCTTAGTTGATTCAAAGGAAATATTACAGATTCCCCCCAAGTTGAGGCAAAAATCATATTCACTAAAGAGATATCGGTCACCGATAGGGACTAACGGAGCTCCTTGCCCGCCCAACGCTAAATCGAAAGCCCTAAAGTCGCACACCACAATTTGCTTACTTTCATATGCCAGTTCGTGCCCTGAGCCAATTTGCACTGTGAGTTTTTTTTCAGGCTGATGGAAAACCGTATGACCATGACTCGAAATTAAATCAACCTTTAAATTCTCGTCTTGAAGGAATTGAGCTGATTGTCTTCCGAGCCATCTGCCGTACTCCACGTGCAGTAGTGAAAAATCTCTCCCGTTTAAGTGGACACTATCCTTCAATCTCCTTTCCCAATCAATACAGTATTCTATGCTTTTCCCTTTTACTAACTCAAATCGCCATTCCTCTTCTTTTTTAGTAAAATTACAAATAGCTAAATCTAAGCCATCACGAGATGTGCCTGACATGAGGCCAAGAACACGATATACATTTTTAATCATTTGGATTTTTTCTTTTTTACAAATGAAAGTAGTTTATAAGGAAATGCAAATTGATTTTTTGTCAAATCACTTACAAGATGCTTTACTTTTATTTCAAAAAAAACAAAAGTAAACTTAATTATGCGATTAATTTTTGCATATATCTCCAAAAAGAAATATTCAAATTACTTTTTTCTCCCTATATGCCCAAATTATGCCTTTCCCTGATTTTTTCTGCAATATAAAAAAGCAAAATATCAATGCTTATTTAATATTTTATTATTATTGAAGTATATAAATCAAAATAATGGCAAAAAAAGAAGAGAGACATGTCAAAATATTGCATCAGGTAAATATGCATAATAGGGTTTTGCTTACGGATTTATCTAATATGTTAGGAGTTTCTACTGACACCGTACGTAGGGATATAACAGAATTAGACGAACTTAGAAAACTTAAAAAAGTGCATGGTGGTGCCATTTCAACTGTTTACAATATTTCAGGGAAAGGGAGCGATAAAGAGATTTATGCCTCGGATAGTAAAATTATAATTGCAAAAAAAGCCGTAAAACTATTAAAGGATAATCAAGTGGTCTTAATTAGTGGAGGCACCACTAATATAGAGTTAGTAAGGCAATTATCTCCCAAGCTGATTGCTACTTTTTTTACCCCTAGTTTGCCCATTGCTATTGAGCTCCTTGGTTTTCCTAATATAGAGGTTATTTTTATAGGGGGTAAACTTTCTAAAGAATCGCAAATTACTGTTGGCGGAAGTGCTATCAATGTTTTGTCGGAAGTGAAGGTTGACATTTGCTTTTTAGGTACCGGTTACCTGGACCCTACAAATGGGCTTACAGAGTTTGACTGGGAAGTGGTGCAAATGAAGAAAGCAATGATAAATGCTTCTAAAAAAGTTTACTCCCTCACTATATCTGAGAAATTAAACTCGAGACAACGGTATAAAATCTGCGAAATACAAAGCATTGATACTTTAATTACTGAACTTAGTCCTGATGACGAGAAATTAGAGGCTTACAAAAGTCAGAATATTAATATTTTATAATTAAATAAATAGTAGAAAAAGAAGTGAAGGTTTCTAGGCTAGCATTATTTATCGTATCAATTCTCGAACAAACTAAAAAAATATTAAATGAAATATGCAAGCAGACGTGAATTCCTGAAACTATCTCTATTTACGGGTGTAAGTTTAAGTATTCCATTTTCTCCAAAATTACAAGCTAATCATTTTGATGATTTTGATTTTTCATTCGTCCATCTTACGGATATGCATGTTAAGAGGAAGAGAAAAGGTGACTTAGGTTACAAAGCATGCATCAAGCATGTGAATCAGTTGAAGCCTGCGCCTGACTTAGTGCTGATGGGTGGGGATGGCACCTTTGACGGAATGTATACTGAAAAAGAGGAGTATTTGGATCAATTGGATTTATTTAAATCAATATCTGATCAATTGAAAGTTCCTTATTATCCTTGTATTGGAAATCACGACACTTTTGGATTAAGCAGCCGAAGAAAGACTACTCCGGATGATCCTGATATCGGGAAAGAACTTTACAAAAAGAAACTAGGCCTCGATAGCACTTATTACAGTTTTGATCATAAAAACTGGCACTTTGTTGTAATGGATTCAATGCTTGAAAAAGATTCCGCGGACGGCCCTGTTCAAGATCACGCATTTGGAGAACATCAGTTAAACTGGTTAAGGAGAGATTTAGGAGCACATTCTAAAAAACCTACCTTAATTTTGACCCATGTAGCGGCTTTTTGTAATATTGGACAGTACAATTCAGACCCTGATCTGAAGGCCATGAACCATATGGTGGTAAAGGATAATCTTGCTTTCCGAGAGATTATTGAAAGACATAACGTAAAAGCAGTTCTGCAAGGCCATAGCCATATTCCTGAAGATTATCTGTTTAATGACATTTGGTACATTACATCTCAATCTGTTAGTGCAGCTTGGTGGGGAGGTAACTGGAAAGGATACGAACCTGGATATACACTTTTAAAAGTAAAAGGTGATCAGCTGCAATGGGAACGTATCAACTTTGAATGGACACATCATTTGGAGCCTGATGATGTTTTGGAAAAACAGAAAAATGAAGAATTAGCAGCCTACATAGCACGGCAAAAGAAATTAAAAGAACAAGAAATATCGGGTACCCTGCAAGAATAATTTTATGATCAATATCTTTAATTCTCGTTAATGAAGTTAATATGAGTTGACTTAAAATAATGCTGCAAAATTAATTACTAGGAGTCTTGAAGATCTTATTGCTAAATTGTTTTTACGGTCGATTAAGAATTAAAGGGGTTAATCCCCCCAGCATCCACTTTTTCGGAACAGTAAGCAAAAGCCTCTTTCTGAAATTCTAACTCTTTTTGAGGAACTAAAACAATTTGTTGAAAGCGCTTTTTGTCTTTGAACAACTGAACGGCCAAAGGATTTCCAAAAAGATAGAGTCGACAACCCACCTTTAGAGCAATCTCATCAATCAATGCCAGAATCTCCTCAGAAATACCAAACAGATTTTTTGTTTTTAACTGCGGGACAAATAGTGCTACTATTAATGTATCAACGCCTTTCAATATTTCATTTAATTTGAAATCTGAAGATATGTCATTTGGCAACAACTCAATCTCTTTGCAAGAGTTTGTTGATACCACGTGACTTGAAAAATGTTCTCTTTGGTTTTCACTGATTGTGAGCACTAAATGGACGGAATCCTGTTGCGAAAAATCGTTGCTTTCGTAGTAATTTACAATCGACTTCTTTGCTACCTTCTCAAAAATATTACTTGTTCCCAAAGCATTTTCCGTGATATTGTCATATTTCTGCTGTGAATGTAAAACTCCAGCAAATTCTTTCGCTCTAATAATTCTCATCACACTGCTTTGCCATTGCTCTTTCAAAGCTGTGGCCTCAATTTCTCTAATAGCTTCGGAAATATTGAATGGAACCAACAAGATATCGTTTCCTGCTAAAAATGCTTTCTTTTCTAATTCGCCTTTCTTCAGAAACAGGTTAGATACAGCGCGCATATTGAGAGCATCAGTTATGATAAGGCCCTCATATTTCCATTCCTCTCTCAACATTTGCTTAATTATTTTAGGTGATAGAGTTGCTGGTAAATTGTCATCCCCAGATAAAGCAGGGACGGACAAATGACCAACCATTAAAGAATCAACTCCCTGCGAAAGTGCATATTTAAAAGGATAAAGTTCTTCATTTTCTAACTGAAGCCGAGTTTTACTAATAGTAGGAATATCAAGATGAGAATCCTTATTCGTATCGCCATGACCTGGAAAATGTTTTATTGATCCTAATACGTTTTCAGAATGCATTCCCTTATAAAAATGAACGCATTTTGTAGCTACAGAAACTTTATTCTGACCGAAAGAGCGGTAACCTATTACAGGATTAGCTAGGTTAGTATTGATATCTGCCACAGGAGCGAAATTCATATGAAGACCCACCTCTTTTAGATCTCTTGCAATCTGTTTTCCAATATCAAAAATTAAGTGATCAGAAGATTCTGGCAAACAACCAAGGGTAATTGCAAATGGATAAGAATTGGAATTCTCAATTCGCATAGCAAGCCCATATTCTGCATCTATGCACATAAGTAAAGGGTATTTACTTATACTTTGATAATAACTGATGAGTTCCTTTAATTTTTCTAACGTATTATTATAAAATTGTATCTCCTGATTAGCTTCAAAACTAGTAGCTGCACTTACTCTGCTATGGAAAAATACAAGTCCTCCGACATGATGCTTTTTTATCCATTGAGTTACTTCATCAATACCCGCTTCATCATCATGAATATAAGCAGCAGGAAAAAGCATCTGACCTATTTTTTCCGTTTCACTCATTTGATTAATGTCCATTTTGAAAGATCTTAATAAGTTATTTTTTTATTGAAATTATCTTTTTTTACCATAATCTGTAGGAAATCTGAGGAAACGTAATATAATGAATCCTGGGAATGACGTTAGTAACACCCAAACGAAAAATTGAGTATAGCCTATGGACTCTTGAATTAAACCACTTATCATTCCGGGAATCATCATACCCAATGCCATAAATCCAGTTGCAATTGCATAATGCGAAGTCTTAGTGACTCCCTCTGCCAGATAAATTAAATACATCAGAAAAGAAGCGAAGCCAAAACCGTATCCGAATTGCTCAACAAAAACAACAGGCACAACATAATATATGCTTTCAGGCTGATAATAGGCCAAAATAACATACAGTAAATTAGGGATATTCAGTGCCAAGAACATTGGTAGCATCCATTTACCAAGTCCGTGTCTAGAAATGGCCAATCCTCCCAGAATACCTCCTAAAGTCAGCGCAACAACTCCTACTCCACCATAAATGGTTCCTACTTCGTTGGTATTCAAGCCTAGACCTCCTACAGATGGGGAGTCCAGTAAGAATGGAGATGTCATTTTAACTAATTGCGATTCTCCCAGTCTGTACAAGAGGATGAATGCAATAGCAACCCCTATATTTTTCTTTCTGAAAAAACTGACAAAAATTTCTATAAATCTAGGTTTTGCATCTTGCTCTTCGTTTTCAATTTGCAAATTTTTTTCTTCCGGAATGGCACTATTAGTCCCGAAATAGTTGATAAGGGCAAAAAGTAGCATCATTATAGCCACTACTATCATGGTAAACGACCAGGCTTTGTGGTTATCCATAAACCGCTGCTCCAGATAACCAGCTAAAATCACAATTAAGCCTTGCCCCGTAATCATAGACAATCTATAAAACGTACTTCTTACTCCTAAAAAGAATGATTGTTGCTTTTCACTTAGCCCTATCATATAAAAACCGTCAGAAGCAATATCATTGGTGGCCGAGGAAAATGCTACCAACCAGAATAGTGCTAGACTCAACACAAAAAACTGGCTAGTGCCGATGCTAAAACCAATTAGTAGGAAGGCAATAGATATGAAAAGTTGAGTGAAAAAGAACCATTTTCGCTTAGTACTAAATAAATCGACAATGGGGCTCCATAACGGCTTAATTACCCAAGGCAAATACAACAAAGAAGTATAAAGACCTATATCAGCATTTGATACATTTAAATTTTTATACATAATGACAGATACTGAAATCACCAATATATAGGGCAACCCTTCCGTGAAGTACAGGGAGGGTACCCAAAACCATGCTTTTTTGTCTGATTGAGCTTTTTCCATAGTTTATTGAATCTGCTTTCTGTTTTTACCTGTTTTTTAAATTGCTTTTTCTACTGAAAAGCTAATGGACGGGAATACCTGCGTGTTTATAACACAAGTCAATTTTTGTCTTTCCGGATCAAATACTGATAAATATTATTTTCAGATCCTTCAATAATTTTTGCTCCTACAATTTTCTCATAATAAGATGCTGGACCTACCCCTCCAATAATTCCATAGGCAAATCCCAACTCCCTTAAAGACTCTAATGCTTTAATTGTAAGTATTTTTCCAACACCCTTCCCTCTTTCTTCTTCTATTGTTCCCGTAGGTCCAAAAAAACCACGGGTAGTGGTATCGTAGCAGGCAAATCCGATGATTTTATTTGCTTTCTGCGCAATCCAGCAAGTAACCGGTTTGGCTGCAAAAGCAACTCTAACCTCAGAGGCCCAATAAGCGCTGAAGTTGGCTCCTACCCACTCTTCTACAAAATGTAATTCAGGAGCGATTGGACGTTTAAATATAATCCCTTTCTGATTCAGTTTTAATTCCCCTTCTGTTCCATTTGGTAGGTTCAATAAAGAAACCAACATATCCCTCATAGCATCATCTTTTTTCGAGTTAGTGATTTAAAGCTGTCGATAACCTTATTATAAACTCAACAGTAAAATTTCAGGCATGCTTTCTACATTATATCGATTTACCACTGTTATAGCTCCTAGTATTTTACCCTCTAATAAGCTAGAGTTTACTTGTAAAACAGTAATTCCATCCTTTTGATTTAAATCTTTAATCCAATATTTTCCTGCAATCTGGGCCGGGTTATTTATTTGCACCTGCTCGCCCTCAGCTGCCGCATATAATACCAGAAAAGACAAAGCATTAGAGTCTTTAATTCTTAATTGAATATTTAAATTCTTTGATTCTTTATCAATTCCGATGATCTCTGGTGTGTCTGGCAATTGTATGCTTCCAGGTAACGCTGGTGTTAGAGCCGGATATTGATAATAATTTTTCTTTAGTAGATCTACCACTTTTTCATTTTCCGGTACCATTAAAGATTTGGC
>JBBSPJ010000031.1:0-18870 GCA_038258905.1 Cytophagales bacterium | reverse complement strand
TTCCTAAATTAATGGGGCTCGACCAATGCTTTTCATCTATACGAGAACTAACATAAAGATCCTGATCGCCATATCCTTCCTTTCTATCAACTGCAATTAATAGCTCTTTCCCATTATTAGAAAGAAAATAATCAATATACTCACTTCTATTGTAAAAATCTTCAATTTCTATTCTAACGGGTACTGACCACCCATTTATGCCTTTAGTGGATATCGCAATACCATCTTTGAGTCTATTACCTTCATTATAAACATGTAATAAAATCATTTGCATCCCATTCGGTGAAATAGATACTACTCCATTTGGATGTTCATTATTTAATGGTGTACCTATATTATCAGCTTCACTCCATCCATCAGGTGTTAATTCAGAGAAATAAATATCTTGCTCATCCATTTCGCCACCCACATTCTCAGGGTAATTTTGTCGTGCAAAATAAAGAGTTTGACCATCAGGAGATATTAAAGGTTTAGTTTCAAAAAAACTGGTATTAATAGAATCACCTAAGTTCTTCTTTAATATTTCCTGCGAAATTAAAAGTTGGGGGATCGATATTATGGTTAGAATAATGATTAAGCTTCTCATCATTTAATAGCATTTATAAAAGAAAATAGTTCAAACATCTACAATATTTAAACCATTACATTAATATAATGTATCTAAATAACTGTAAATGAGATACAAATATATTATATAAATAATATAACCAACAATTTTTTTAAATTTATTTTACCATCTGTTATAAATATAGTTCTATTAGATTAAAGATACATTTTCTAAATTCCTCATCTAACGCCTACTATCGTAGTTTTTCTGGTAGGATTTAATAAAAAAATCCTGCTTAACTCACGATTATGAACTAAGCAGGATTATATTTATTTAATGCTTAAAAACTACTTATGATACCTCATAATTTGCAGGTTTTTTACCTAATTGCTTTAAGATACGAACATGACTTTGTAGCGCTTTTCTGAAGGTGGTTAAGTTATTATAGGGTAAACCATAATCTGCTGCGGTGGCTTCTACTATTCCTGAAATTTTACGATAATGTACATGGCAAATATTAGGAAAAAGGTGGTGTTCAACCTGATAATTTAAACCCCCAACATACCATGAAAACCAGGGACTTTTTTGAGCAAAATTAGCAGTTGTTAATAGTTGATGAGCTGCCCAGCAATTCTCTAATACATTAGAATCATTTGGGGTAGGAAATTGAGTTTCTTCTAAGACATGAGCCGATTGAAAAATTATAGCCAAGATAAATCCTGCTATAAAGTGAAGTAAAACAATTCCCAATATCACTTGCCACCAAACAAAAGGAGTAATAATAACAGGTAAAACAAAGATATAGCTGATATAAATTACCTTGGTTAAAATCAGAATTGCCCACTCCTCAATGATGTTAGCATTTTGTTTTTTTACCAACCCATTTTTTTGGTATTTAATCATCCTCTCAAAGTCTTTAAAAAATAACCAGACTATTGTCATTAAGCCATATAAAAACCAAGCATAAATAAATTGATAACGATGCATAGCTTTCCATTCGGCATAAGGCGTTAACCTTAATACACCTCTTGGGCTAATGTCCTCGTCTTCTTCGTATACATTAGTGTAGGAATGGTGCAGTACATTATGCTGAATTTTCCAATTGAAGGAATTAGCCCCCACTAAGTTTAAAGAATAGCCTATAACGGTATTAAGCCACTTTGATTTAGAATAAGCTCCATGATTGGCATCATGCATAACTGATAGACCTATTCCGGCCAATCCAATACTCATTATAACTATTAGTCCAATATTAAAAAATATATTACTGAAAGTGCCATTTAAAATTAAAATATAGGGGATTACATACAAGGTAAACATAAAGATGGTTTTGATAACCATCTCTGAATTTGCATGCGTATTTATTTTATTCTTTTTAAAATAGTTATTAACTCTTTTGTTTAAATCGATTGAGAAATCTCTGTGATTTCCTGAAAAGGATAGTTTTTTTACTTTATCCATAAATATTATAAAATTGACATTAAAAACTCTCTCTAATTCATTTTCTGAATTAGTCGATTTACAATTTGATGAATTTTTTTCGTATTAGCCTTACTTTTATTACATATTTGTGTAATAAAAGTATAAATACATCAAAATCTTTGAATTCTAATAATCAATAAGCTTTATATGATGATATTGTTTAGATATGGTTAAAAGGGATTATCTCCCAGTTTAGAATTTTATTCCAACCATAGCATTTATTCTATGCATCTTATGCTTAATTAGGGTTTCGGTACCTTGCCCGGTTCCTCTGGAAGGACTTAACAGCACTGTAGATGTTTCCTGATATCTATATCCTAGTTTTAATTGTAGAAATGTTCTTTTTGAAATTCTAAGGGATTGTATAATACCTCCTGCTATCAATATACCGGAAAAACTGTTAGCTAAAAATATATCTTTTTCTCGATTAAAGGCTAAGCCTATTTCAGTATAAGGTTTTGGCAATTGTACATTCTTCCACAATTGGTAACTATAATGCAAATAAGCAGGCATCACATAAAAATAATCCTCGTTCTCAAAGCCTACCCCTATTCCTATAGCATGTTTTTGATAGGCTAAGTTACCTAAATAGTGGACTGCTAATTTATGATTTAACTGATCCACTCTTTTACCGGCAATTGAGCCAATTGAAAATTGATGTTCCAATTTAAAATCCGAAAGTTCAAAATCTTTATATTCAGTATTATTTTGTGCAATCAATTGATACGTAACGCCAAATAGTATCAGGAATATAGCAACTATTTTAATTCGCATTTTTAGAAATTAAAATACTACTCAATAATTGGATATTGTCTAAATCGGAATAATCATACTGAAATAAACCTTTCTCCCCAATCATCATTAACACATCATTGAGTGGGATTACATCCAAGGCATGAATATTACTATATTGATTTAGTAAGTTGTCACTAATTGAATGAATATCGCCTGCATTATAAATCTTTAAACCAGCCGTTCCATCACAGATGAAAAGAGCATCTCCATCTATCCCTAAACCATGTGGATTATACATTGGGTATACTGCTTCAATTTTAGGATTTTTTAAATCACTAATATTTACTATTTCTAATTGGTTGGAGAAGCCACTGCATTCGGTACCAGAGCGTAAAGTTACGTAAGCATAATCACCTTGAACGACTACCGGATCACAGCTATTTACGTGAATATATTTACTGATGAAGGTAGGATCTGAAGGTGTCGAATTATCATAAATGTACATACCATCGTTGGCACCTATAAATAATTTATCTAAATGCGGAAAAAGCGTCTCAATTCCCCATCCTATAAATACTTTAGAATGTAGAGCAGGGCTATTTTCATTAGATATATCAGCTAATATCAAATCTGATTGATCAATCGCATATAAGTAATCCTCATAAATAGTAAATGTGGCCATGGAACCACCTGTACCCGCTGAGGCTGTGTTTCTACCGCCTCCATCAGAACTAAAATTAGCAGCCATTTCCATTGTAGTTGCAAAACCACCACCCCATAAAAACATGTCCTGATTGTAAAAGCCTTCGCACTCTGAATCGTTAATCACTACTTCTGGTTTATACGACCAATCAACTACCATTCTACCTGAATTAGTCTGATTAAAATAGGAAGAATAAGGGCTATAGTTCATGAAGACATCATTTAATCTATTTAATTCAGTAACATTTTGAGGGTTACTAATATCAAAAGATACTAAATCCATATAGCTATTTGCATAAAGAGTATTTCCTTTTGCTGCTAAACTATAATTACCTGGTATGGTAATAAATGCCTTTTGTATAGGAGAACTTGGGTTTCTATTGTCAATTACATGAATGCCTTCTCCAGGTTCATTTAAATAAAGGTATTGATCTTTATAATAAATCTTTCCTAATGCTTTAATAGGTCTTGGTTGATCCAATTTTACTGAGGATCTTACTTTTTCAATATCTTCATAAACCGGTTCAAAGTAGTAATAAGTTTGAGTAACCTCACAAGCATCTTCGCATGATGCAAATAAAGTCAATGAAATTAATAGGAAGAAGAATTGGACTGCGTAGCTTAAATTTTTCATAGCAAATAAAGTTAACGTTTAAAATACTCACTCGAGTTCAACACCTATTTTATTAGACACCTAATCTATTAGAAAGGTTGCAATTCACTTTATATGAACTTATTATAAAATCACTTTGCTTTTAAGAAACTTCCAGGTGCTATCTTGAACTGCTAACCATTCAGAGCTTCTTAAATAAGAAGCTATAACATGATCTCCACTATTAGGGAAGGCGATTTGTTTCTTTTGGCTAGTACCTAATTGATCAAACATTTCCTGCATGGCCTTTACTGAAACCACATCATCTTGTTCATCCTCATTTTTATAATAATAAGCCAAAAAAACAGGACATTGCACCTTATTAAAAACTTCAGTATCACTAATTGCTTCAATCATAGAAAAGAGAGAATAATAAGAATCTACATGGTAATAGGTTGACCAATATGCAGCGACTGAATCTGGCCTTTGAGTTTCAGAAATTTCTCCACCTAATGTCAATTTCGTGATTTGTTTACCCCATGGACCTAAAACTAATTGAGCATTAGACTCATCTCTTAGAGCAATATATGGAGAGTAAAGCACCAAAGCTTCTACTTTTTCAGGATATTGTGCTGCTAACCACAGTGCCTGTGCCGCACCTGTAGAAGTACCTATTAATATTACTTTCTCACCTAATTTCTCTCCTATGGAAAGTGCTTCAGTGGCTGATTGCATATATTTTCCCGGTGTTAATCCTTGGAAACCATTTTGAGCTTTCAAACCATGACCTGTAAGCCTTGCCAGGAAAATATTGGCCTTTAAACTATCCGCTAAGTTTACATTCACAGGATATCCTTCTTTATGACTGGCTCCAAAGCCATGTAAATAAACCACAGCATATTTGGTTTTAGAAGGAATGGAATCGTTCCAAATGATCTTTGCCTCATTGTCGAATTTTACCTCTCCGGCATTATACTCTTTATTTTCAACCCAACCTTGTAAACTCAATAAATCCATGTTGAATTCAGGGTAATCAGTCGGTAATTCTGCCTCAGGGATTTGAGGCCCCATTAAAAAAATAGCTACTCCAATAATGATTAAGGAAAGAAGAATGAGGAAAGTTTTTTTAATAATCCTTTTCATGTGTATACTTTTAATTTTGATTTCATACACTAAATAAATTCTATTGCACTAATGAGTGGCTAATATAAAGTTTTAGAATGGATTTGATAGTAATTAAGACTTATTAATAGAAGCTTAATCAATCAATAAATAAATAATATTTCTTAGGGCTTGCTTAAAACTATTAAATTTCAAAAAGCACTCTTTCAATATTTTAAGCAATATTTTTTTGGTATGTGCAAGGTTTTTAAGTGTAATACTTCATATTCTTTAGCACGGTTAAATTTACACCTATAGATTTTTTGCGGAAATAAAAAAAGGGTATTTAATATTGTAAGTACATGTTCACAATATTAAATACCCCAAATAGGTCATATTAACAGTAAAATATATTTTATCTGTTTTTTATAAAGTTTAATCTCTATGTGCTACGAAGAGAAACATTCACAAAATAATAATATTTTAACCTCTTATTTTATCTAATGCAGAATTTACTACTTGTGCATCCTTTTCATTTAAAACCATTGTATTGTTGTGAAAATCACTTAACTCAGGTTCCATATGCTTTAGAAGTTTTTGTCCTTTTTCAGTGATTACCACATCCACCTGACGTCTGTCATATAAACATGTAGATCTTTCAGCTAATCCTTTTTCAACCAGTTTATCAACCAAACGAGAAGCGTTAGACATTTTATCTAACATTCTCTCTTGTATTGAAGATACTGTTAAAGGATCAGGTGATTTACCTCTTAAAATTCGTAAAACGTTATACTGCGGTGATGTTAATTTATTTTTCTTAAAAATTTTGTGTTGAATAGATGATATCCAGTTGGCAGTATAAATGATGTTAAGAATGGCTTTCTGCTTTTCATTCTCAAATTTTACTTGTTTAATTTCTTCTTCTAATTTCATTCCCTTTAAATTAAGTTGTAGTTAATTATTCTCTTTAGTTGTTTATGACCGTAAAAAGTGGGGAGGATTTATAACATTTAATTTATTTTCGATGTTATGAACGACTAATACAGCGAGTTTGTTTAAACATTAATCACGAAAGTATGTAAAATGTTTATATTATCAGTCAACTAATCGACTAAACCCCTGTATTATTTGACGAATATGTATTATTCTTATTTAATTGGGATCTTTTGCCAATAAATTGGCAAATAAACGATAACTACCAGCTACACCTGCAGGAAGTTCTCGGAAAAAACTCAATCCAGTATATACGAATTTACCTTTTCCATAATTGGCTACCAGTAAAGCTCCTTGCGTTGCTTCTTCATTTGGGTCATTGCCTTCAAGAATTGCTGAATAGTTTTCATCCCAATTACCTGGGAAATATAGTCCTCTTTCTTGTTTCCAATTGCTAAAATCTTCTTTAGTTATCTTATTTGGATAATTCAAAACCTGGTGTTGAGGTTTTAAAAATTTCATTTCAGCGCTTTCCGAGGTAATTCTATCTCTTGATAGTTGCAAAGGGAATGGCCAAAAAAGCTTATTAGGTAAGCCATAGGTGGTATTATATTGAACCACATAAGTACCTCCCTGCTCCATATAATTAAATAATTTAGTATAATTATTTTGCAGATCTACATTCGTATTATAGGCTCTGATACCTGCTATAATTGCATCAAATTGATTTAAATCCTGAATAGATGCCTCCCCTATATTTATTACTGTAACATTATAACCCATCGTTTTCAGTGCCTCCTTTATAGCATCCCCAGCACCCTCTATATAACCAATATTTTTTTCTGCAATCCGTATATCAGATAATATTAAAGGTACATTTGCTGTGGATATTATTACCTGATTAGGTATATGTTCATATTGAATTTCATTTACTTTCTTGTTCCATTTTTTACCATTGTTTGTTAATACTTCAGCTCCAATATCAAATTGACCTATATTCCTGCCGCTTTTTAATTGAACCTTGAACGATATTATTTGATTTTTATCTAAAGCTCTGAAACTTAAATCATTTTCATCTTCTATAATTTTCCAATCTTTAGGAATAAGCAATTTTAAATTACCAGAAACGCCATCTTTTAAGGCTTTTACTTGGATTCCAATTTCTTTAGTCTGGTTTTTCTCTGTGAAAATAATTACATCATTCATGAAATTTATAGAAACGGCAGGAACCACATACAGAGGCTGTAATACTTCCCCTTTAATTCTATCATTCGTTTTGTAAACCAAAGGCGATTTCAATTCAATGAGCTCTCCTGCGACCTCAATTTGAATACTTACAACAATAGAGCCTTCACTTTCTGCTTTACCTATTAATAATTGATCCTCTACTATATACATGCCATTATCGGGTATTTTATTTAACCAATATGGGTTCGAAATAGGGTAATTATTAGGGACGATAACAGGAAGTTTTAATTGCGTTACCTCATTATTTTCTAAATTTTGCGAATAATTATTATCTAATGCTAATTGATTAAAATGAATGTTTTTCAGCACCATATTTACTGAAGAACGATTGACTAATTCAAGATTTAAAGTCAAGCTATCACCGGGTGTGGCATAATTTTGATTGTAATGTAATAGATGGTAAAAACCGCTACATTGAATGATCAATTCGTCAATTTGCGCTAACTTATCCGCTTTAACGGCTCCATTTTTAATTTCCTTAATCATTTTTTTAAGCTCTAATAATCCTTCAATACTATTTTCAGGTTCATTGTAGCTAAAATTATTAATGATAGACTTAATTTCTTGTTGAATAGCTTCCCCATTCTTAAAGCCTATCCATGATTCAGAAATCCCTTCGAGTAGCGAAGAATTTTCAGGGCTTCCCTCCCATTGCTCCAGATATTCTATTTCCTCACCACGTGATCCTGATGATCCGAATGCCTGCGATTTGTGTTGACTCCTACTTTTAGCTGCAATTTCCGGATATGATTGGCCAAGAATAGCATTATATCCTCCTACATCTACAGTAGCAAGCTTATTTTTTTTAAAGTCCTCATTATCTCTGAAAAACCAGGAGGAAGTATTCCAATACAATTTTTTGGTTTGCCAGGCCTGCACATGAGTCAATTGTTCAGGATATTTTTTAGGATCAGCAGCCAAATTGAAGGCTTCTTTTGCTAGAATGGCTGATGCGGTATGATGCCCGTGAGTAGTTCCCGGTGTTTCATTAAATCGAGTAATTATTATATCCGGTTGAAAATTTCTAATCACCCAAACCACATCTGCCAATACTTTTTCTCTATCCCAAATATTGAATGTTTCTGATGGGTTTTTAGAAAACCCAAAATCATTAGCTCTGGTGAAAAATTGATTTCCACCATCAACTCTTCGAGCAGCTAATAGCTCCTGAGTTCTAATGAGCCCAAGACCTTCCCTCAACTCTGGCCCAATCACATTTTGACCACCATCACCTCTGGTTAAGGATAAGTAGGCTGTTTCGAATTTTTTATCATTGGCTAAAAAACTGATAAGCCTGGTGTTTTCATCATCCGGATGTGCTGCAACATATAAAACCCTGGTTGTATATTGTAACTTTTGCAGATTATGCATTATATCTGCAGAGGAATATTCCTGATTATATTGAGCATTGCTCAAATGAATAAAACATCCTATAAATAGTATCTGTAATCGGAGAAACTTATAAATCATTTTCGAATATGCTATCTTTTATTGTAAGAATGAAACCATAAGATTTCAACGGTTATTTTGTGATTTGAATGCAGCAATCGTAATTAAAAATAACGGAATTAGCCACACTATATCATTCATTAAAATATGAAACAAGAACTTTTTTGTAAATTCTGATTGCATAATTAGTTGATAGACCAGTAATCCACCGGTTAATTTCGCTATAAAACTTAATAAAATAAGCCATCGGAATCTTACCGGATACAAAGTACCCATAAACATGAAAACCCCGATTATTGCGATGCCAACTGCCTGATATGCCACCCATTCATTAGCTGATTGTGTGCCTTCCGTTATCCATTTGAGATAACTTGAAGGAGCTACATATAAAAAAAATGCCCATGCAAAATTATAAACTGCTCCAATGAGCAAAACACCACGCATCCATGCCTGAACCATATATTTTGTTTTAACGATCTCAAAAATAATATTTCATTACAGCAATACCTATCTTATTTCAGCTATTTGTATTTTTATTATAAACTCCATCGATAAAATTGATAGTTTTGAAATATAAACTTATAAAACCAAAAGGAGTTATTAAAACATGATATTAAATAATCAACCTACTAATCATTCAGGCTATCCACTGAAAAATATTCCGATTATACTCTTAATGACTATCCTGATAGTTTCGTGCTCTACCTATAAAGTGAGCAAAAATAAGAACATTACATATATGGAGGAGGGTTTTAATGCTAATTTGCCTGAAAAAAAACTCAATATATTTTCTCCTAAGAAAGCCAAAGAACTTAAGCCAGTTATTGTATTTATTCATGGTGGTAGTTGGAAATCAGGAAAGAAAGAACTCTATAGTTTTTTTGGTAAAAGATTAGCCCGAAAAGGAATAGTAGCTGTAACTATTGATTACCCTCTAAGTCCAGACTATATTATTAATGACATGACAATGGCAACTGCTCAATCCGTTAAATGGGTGAAAGAAAATATTGAAAATTATGGAGGAGACACAGATCAAATTTATGTTTCAGGCCATTCTGCCGGAGGTCATTTAGCAGCGCTGCTAAGCGTGAAGGATGAATACTTTGAGGCATTGGAAATTAAAAACCCTATAAAAGGAGCCATTTTGATTGACGCAGCAGGATTAGATATGTATGGCTTTTTAAAAGAGAGAAATTACCCCGCAGGCACATCTTACCTTCAAACTTTTACCAATGACTCAGAGGTTTGGAAGCAGACCTCTCCTATTTATTATTTAGATGATAATGATCCACCTTTGCTCATTATGATGGGTGGAAATACCTTACCAGGCATACTTTCGAGTACAGAGAGATTTTTGAAGGAGTATAGAAAAATAGTACCCTACCCTAATTTCCATCTTCAAGAAAGGAAAAGGCATGTGCCTATGATTTTGCAATTCCTTAATAGTAACAACAAAACTTACGACTGGATTAAAACTTTTATTGCAAATAACGAAAAATGAGCAGAAAACTCACTATTTGGTAAACCCGCATAAGTTTTAGTAGTTAATAAATAGATAGATTTGTTTATTTATAATCATTTAAAAATTAATGGAAGATATTAATATTTTACTTGCCAGTGCTTCTAATTATTGCCAGAAAGGCGAATTCCAGCAAGGAATCCATCTTTACTCTAAATATATTGAACAAGATCAACAAAACCCGCTAGCCTATTACCAACGTGGTAAAGCCTATTTTAAGATTAAGGATTTTAACGCTGCTATGTCTGATCTTACTAAGGCAATTAGTCTTAAACCAGAGGAAGCTCATTTTTATGGAGAACGTGGCCTAATATATTATATGGCTAAAAATCAGGAAAAAGCAATGGCAGATTTTGATAAAGCAGTTGATTTAGAGCCTGAAAACCCATTCAGGTATGCCAGTAGAGCCTTTATTAAAGATGGGCTAGGCGATTTAGAAGGTGCTAAAACAGATTATCAAAAAGCATTAGAATTAGATCCTGAAGATGCTATTTCCTATAATAATTTAGGAATGGTAATGGAAAAAATGGGCTATAGAAATAAGGCTCAAAAACATTTTGAAAAAGCCGGGGAAATTGATCCTAAGAATTTCGGAATGCGTAAAAACAATAATACTGAGGCTGATGCTGAAGTGCCTCAACCTCAAAATGCTCCTTTACCCAAAATTGGAAGGCAAGAAACTAAAGTAGACAATAGTTTTGGTGGAACTTTAAAATCAATAATAACTTCAAAATCAGAACGAGAAGAGTTTTGGAAGTTTGTAAAGAGTAAGGTTTTTAATGGTAAATAGTAATTTAAATATCAGTTAAACTTAAAACCACCTTTCCTGTAGTTTTACCTGACTGGAACAACTTAATAGCTTGTTGCATTTCTTCAAATTTAAATTGATGACCGATATAAGGTGCATCCATTTCTATTCCTTCCAGCTCTTTTAAGATTTGTTGCATCAGTTCTTTCTTATCGTAAAGCCAAATTAAATTAAAACCTAATATCGCTTTATTGCTTTCAATCATTTTTTGAGGATCGATTTTCGGACGTGTTAAATAGAGCCATGCTAAGCGAGGCCAGTTAGGTGAATTATTGGTATCGCCATATCTCGCCGAACCATAATTAACAACTCTACCCTGAGCAGCCAGCATATCATAACCTATTTTAAAAACCTTTCCTCCTATGCATTCCATAATAATATTTAATTCCCTATTACTTAAAGATTTCTCTAAATCAGATTTGAAATTTTTTGACCGTACAATATAATCCTGAAAACCTTCTTTCTTTAAGAGTTCAATTTTAGCTTCTGAACCCACTGTACCTATGGTGTAAGCACCCACTTTTTGTGCCATTCTATTGGTTAACAACCCCACTCCACCAGCGGCTGAATGAATCAACACAGTATCTCCTTTCTGAATATTCCCAAGGTAAAACAAGCCATAATAAGCAGTGAGTGCCTGCACTAAAAAGGAGGCGCCTTCTTCAAAGCTCCAATTTTCAGGAATTGCACTAATATAGGCAGCATCAGTATTAACATGAGAAGTATAGGCTCCAAAACGAGTAACACCCATTACTCTGTCACCTATATGCCAACCTTTAACTTCTTTTCCTACAGCAATAATTTCTCCTGAATATTCCAATCCGGGAATAAAGCTACCTTCAGGAGTTGCGCTATATAAGCCTAAAATAGCAAAAACATCAGCAAAATTAAGTCCTATGGCTTTCACTTTTACCTGCACCTGATGGGGCTCGAGGGGCTCTAAACTTTCCTCAACCAGTTTTAGCCGATTAATAGCACCGGCTTTACTCATTCGATAGGACTTTCTCAAAATCATTACTTAAGATTAAATAAAGAATATTTATTACTCAGGTTAACCTCTTTTAAAGGCTAATTTATGTTCGTTTGAATCTTTGTCATCAAAAGAATAGCCATCATAATCAAATCCTTTCAAGTCATCAATTTTAGAAATGTTGTTCTTTACTATGTAACGGGCCATCATTCCTCTCGCTTTTTTTGCATAAAAGGAAATGATTTTATATTCCCCATTTTTATGGTCTTTAAATTCGATATCAATAATGTTGGCTTTCTTCTTTAAGGTAGCTTTGTCAGCAGCTTTAAAATACTCATTAGAAGCCAGGTTGATCAATATATTATCTCCCTGGGCTTTTAAATCCTTAATTATTTCTTTAGCTATTTTATCTCCCCAAAAGCTATATAATGAATTATGATCCTCAATATTTAGCTGAGTACCCATTTCTAATCTATAAGGCTGAATTAAGTCGAGCGGTCTCAATAAGCCATAAAGCCCTGATAATATACGTACATGTTGTTGAGCGAATTCATGTTCTTTTTTGGAAAAATCTTCAGCTTTCATGCCTTGGTAAACATCTCCCTGAAATGCTAATGCTGCTTGTTTTGCATGTTTGGGAGTACGTATTTTGAAATTATCATATCTTTCTACATTGAGCTCAGCTAATTTATCACTAATGCTCATTAGCTCCTGTATTTCATTAGAAGATTTCTCCTTCAGCACCTCAATAATACTTTTGGTTTCTTTATTAAACCTTGGCTTGGTTGCTTCTAAATCAAATTGTTTTTCAAAATCAAGGCTTTTGGCCGGTGAGAGTATTGCAATCATAAATTATAATTCTTTTTATATACCTCAATTAATACCATAAATCAGTATGAATTGTTTCAATTGGTCGAGTACCAGTAATAACTTTAAAATTCAAATCTATATATTTCAAATGATTCTATTTTAAAGAATAAGGTGCTAAGGTAAATATAAATTTAAATTGTGGTAGGCTTATACTTCTATAAACAGTTCTTTAAGTTCCTGTGGAATCCTTTGAGGCCGTCTGGTTTCAGCATTTAGCAAACACCAAAATGTACGCGCTTTAGCTTTAACTTGATTTTGTTTACTTTTAATAGTAGTAAATCTTTGAGATTTCACTCCTTCCATACTATGCACATATGTTTCTGCTAAAATTTCTTCCCCGGGCTTAATTTCTTTGAGATAATCGATTTCATGCCTTAGAGCTACCCAGAAATACTGCTCTAAAACAGGTTTATTAGAAATACTTAACCAGTGAGCTTCGGCCACATCTTGCACCCACTGTAAGTAAACCACATTATTAATATGACCTAATTGATCGAAATCAATTTCTTTTATAACAACAGGATGTTGGAATATTTTCTCCATTATACTGAAAAATTCAGTTTAAAAGCATAAACAATTCTTCAAATAAAAAATCATAATGAAAGTTTCATAATGATCTATTTATATCGTCAAGCTACATGCAATACCTATAACATTCGAAAACCTATCAGGCAGCACTTCTACTTTTCATATTCATCCGTAGTTTGTGTTTCTGAAGCTTGCTTATTTCGTGATTAACTTTTCTTTAGCAACTTCAAAACAAAAGATTTAAACAGCCAGCCACTCTGTAACTGGCTGTTTGAGATATTACTGCCCCAAAATAATAGCAAACATCAAGGGTGCTACAATAGTAGCATCAGACTCCACTATAAACTTAGGCGTTTTAATATCTAATTTACCCCAGGTGATTTTTTCGTTAGGCACAGCTCCTGAATAAGAGCCGTAACTGGTGGTAGAATCAGAGATCTGGCAGAAATAGCTCCAAAATGGCACGTCTGTATATTCTAAATCCTGGTATAACATTGGTACTACGCAAATAGGGAAATCTCCGGCAATGCCCCCTCCTATTTGAAAAAAGCCAACTCCTTCAGTTCCTGCATTTTTTTTGTACCAATCTGCAAGGAAGGTCATGTATTCAATGCCTGATTTCATAGTGGAAGGCTTCAATTCACCTTTTACACAGTAGCTGGCAAAAATATTACCCATGGTACTATCCTCCCAACCCGGCACAACCATTGGCAAATTCTTTTCTGCCGCTGCAATCATCCAGCTATCTTTAGGATCAATTTCATAGTATTGCTCCAATACACCTGACTGAATCATTTTATACATAAATTCATGTGGGAAATATCTTTCCCCTTTATCCTCAGCATCCTTCCAGATTTTAAAAATATGTTTTTGCAATCTTCTAAAAGCTTCCTCTTCAGGAATACAAGTGTCTGTTACTCTGTTTAGTCCTTTTTCTAATAGCTCCCACTCCTGCTCTGGCGTTAGGTCTCTGTAATTTGGCACCCTTCTGTAATGCGAATGGGCAACCAGGTTCATCAAATCTTCTTCAAGGTTTGCACCTGTACAGCTGATAATCTGTACTTTATCCTGCCTAATCATTTCAGCAATAGATATACCCATTTCAGCAGTTGACATAGCACCTGCCAGGGTAATCATCATCTTTTTACCCGATTCAATATGTGTCTTATATCCTTCTGCTGCATCAACCAACGCAGCCGCATTAAAATGTCTATAGTTGTGTTTTAAAAATTTAGTGATTTCCATAATGTATTAATAATGAATTATTAGAAGGTAAAAATAAGGAAAATAAACGAAGGTATGGGTAAATTATAAAGAGTATTCAGAAAGTTTCAAGAACGGATGAAACATTCTTTTTTAAAAGTGCTTTAACGGGTAATTGTTTCATTTTGCTTACTAAAATAGAGCCATAAGTTACTGTTAACAACATACGCACCATATCATTTACATCTGAACTTCGCGTAACTTCTGTATTGAAAATAGCTTCTAACAAGTGTTTTTCTAACATTTTATCAAAAGCAAGTACCTCAAAATCCTGAATATTTTCTACTTTAGGATACAACATTACTTTTTCAGCTTTTTTGATGCTTATAGGTTTTAATACCGTATTAGTGCCTGCATGGTATTTGATAAGGTGCAAAATTAGTGAAGCATATTTATCACATAATTCACCATATTGTTCAAAAATATAGTTAACAGCTTTTAATCCTGTAAATGACTTGTCTTGAATTTTAATAGAAGTTTCGAAGGCCCAAACTCTTAAAATATATAATAATATGTCTTCTTTCTGAGGGAAATATCTGAAGAAGGTAACTTTAGAAATGCCTACCCCTTTACAAATATCCATTACGTGAATATCACTAAAATTTTTATAGAGTAATAAATTTTTAGTAAAAGTTAAGATAAGTAGTTTTAATTTAGCTGCTTTTCTATCTCTTATCGTCAACTCACTCTTAGCCATTTTTTAATTTTTAATGATTGTAAATTCAACTCTTCTATTTAATTGTCTGGTAGCTTCAGAGCGGTTGCTTGCAATAGGTTTAGCACCACCATATCCTTTGCTTTTTAATCGATTAACCTCAACGCCATTCTCCACTAAATATGTCTGAATAGCATCCGCTCTTTCTTGCGAAAGTTTAATATTTAGTCTCGAACTTCCCGTATTATCAGTATGCCCTGCCAACTCTATTTCAACATTTTCATTCTTTTTCAACATATTTACTACTCTATCTAATTCAGCATAGGAGCTTTCAATAATATCTGAAGTACCTCTTTCAAAAAGTACGCTTTTTAGCTGTATGGTTGTGCCCTTTTCTATTTTAACTAATTCAAATACCACTACATCATTGTCCGAAATGGAGTCCGTTCTGATAGATCTCTCCTCATCTAAGTAACCATCCGCATTAATATCTATCGTATATACAGAATCCTTAAATAGACTAGGCTGATAGTTAGAGCCTGCTGATAATACAATTTCATAGAATGAGCTCTTCTTCATTTCATTAACCCCTTTAATAATAATTTGAGGATTTAATTCCGATTTAGTTAAGGCATCGATCACTTTAAACTTAACGGATATTTTTTTGGCTACTTTATTCTCATCATTATTTATTTCAAAAGGAATAACTGGTTTGGAAGAGGCAGTGATGGTCTCTTCAATAGCGGGTTCTATTTCAATCTCATCTGGTTTTGGTACCAACATAATATTACCTAATCCTACGCTATTCACGGTATTCACCATTATTGCTTCTTCGGAATCTTCTAATAATTTAAAATACCAGTCAGCCCCCTCAGAATTTAGATTAGAGATATTTTGCGGCTTACTCCAGGCAGTCCATGTTGCGTCTAACCTTTTAGCATAAAATAAATCTCTGCTGCCTTTTCCTCCCAATCCATTAGAACTAAAAAATATCGTTTTGTTATCACTGGCTAAATAGGGTGAAAATTCTTGTGAAGCTGTATTAATATCTGTTCCTAAATTCCGTAGTTCTGTCCATTTATCGATAGATTTACGAAAAGTATAGTAAATATCTTCATTTCCTCTACCTCCATAGCTATCGAGACTAAGAACCATTACTTTTCCATCTTTAGATAAACTCCCCGAGATATGTTCTGATTTATTTTTAAAATAGGGAATATCTATCAGTTGAGGCTCACTCCAGCCATCGCCTATTTTTCTTGAATAAGAAATGCCACCTTTTATATAATTCTCGTAATTTCCTGTAACATACATAATCACCCCATCAGCAGTAAAGCCAATTACGGAGTTAAATTGCCTATTATTTACCGGGCCCTTTAACCTGATAGGCTTTTCCCAAGTGTCATTATTTTTTTTGCTTACCCATATGTCACCCAAATCTTTTATGCCACCTGAATTTTCAGGATGTTGCACTTTTGTAAAAAAAAGCAAATTTCCATCAGGATGCATTACAGGAGATATGTCATCATAAACACTTTCTAAAGAATCAATAATAAAAGGGGAACTTTGTTTTATAGCCTGTGCTGCTAAAAAATTTGTTGAAAAAATAACAAGGAATATATTTATGAATATTTTCATTTATAATTTACTGTGTTTTAAGCTTTAATTGTATGCCTAATAACGTTAAATCGGCTTACTTATTAAATTTACCACTTTAAAAAGCACAAGATAATATTTAGCTTTGCAAAATTGCAGATTTTTTAGGTTAAGCCTATGTTTTAATAGATAATTGTAATGGTAAATGTATTAAACCAATATAAAAATTCCTATGATGATACTAGAATAGGTGTTTTCATAGAGACTAAAATATTATTTTTAGCTATTCTTTAAATATCAATAATGGATGTGAGGTAAAGTAAGTAATCTCTTTTGATACACTAGAACTTATAATTTTATCCAGAAAGCTTCTTTTTCTTTTAATAAGCACTAGCAAATCACCTTGTTGTTCATTCATGAATTCTTCAATTCCATGGCTAACATCTTCCTTATACTCCTTGAGGTAATAGCTGATTTTTTCATAACCCAAAAAGCTAGATAATTCCAACTTGAATGCCTCATAAGTATTTTCGCTCATATTATTTTTGGAGTGACTTACGTGTACAACTTTAATTCTGCTATTAAAATCCAATGCAAAACTTACTACTTTTTGTAAGTAAAGTTTATCAAAGTCTGAATAATCAGAGGCATAAACAATGGAGTTTAATCCTTTAAAGCTCGTTTCCAGGGGTACTGTTATTAAGGGAGTTTTAGTTTCATTAATAGTTCTAATTGTCCTGCTACCAATTACAGTTTGCTCGTTATAGCCATTTCCCTGAGTGCCCATCACAATATAATTAAAATCATTTTCATCTGCATAACGAGCTATTGTTTTATCAATACCTCCTATTGATAATGAATAATCACATTTAACATTAAAGGTCTTCTTTGTCTCATCTGCGAGAATTCTCAACTTTTCCGAAGCCAAATCTCTCAAACTTTCAAAACTCTTCTCTTCATCTTTATTTTTAATAGATTTAGAGAAATCTGCCTCGGTAAAAATATGCAATAAAGTGATCCCTCCTTTTTTAGTTTGAAGCAAATTACAGGCAAATTCCAATGCATTAAGTGAGTATTCCGAAAAATCAATCGGACACAATACTTTGTTCATAACATTAAGCTTTTTTCAATATATAAAAATTCTGATTCATTAGAATCTACTTACGGAATTATTTTCTTTTAAATAAAATCTCCATGGTAATTCTGCATCCTCCTCTGCGTAATCTATACCAATTCTTTTTGAACGTATAATTTGATCTTTACTAACATCATCAACCCCTTTTTCAATCCATAGCGTATCAGATTCTACTAAATTCTCATTATTTAAATGCTTATCAATACTAAGAGCCTGGGTAAGCTTACCCGGACCTGAAGCTAAATTTATAATTTTTCCGTTATAATTACGTGTTTCCACCATATAATCTATTCCTGAAATGGGCTCAATTGCTCTTATTAATACTGCATCGGCCTTTCCTTCTTTATTTGTAACAATATTGAATAAATGATGGATTCCATAACACAAATAAACATAAGCCACTCCCCCTGCTTTATACATAACTGCTGTTCTTTTAGTAAACCTACCCAAATGCGCATGGCATGCTTTATCATTATAGCCGCAATATGCCTCTGTTTCTGTTATTATCCCCTTTAAAATCTTTCCATCAATATTTCTACAAATCACCTTCCCTAGTAGTTGTTCAGCAATTAATACAACATCATTTCTCTGGTAAAATGAACTGCCTAATTTTTTTCCTGAATTAATCATTTAACTTTTCTACATTTACTTCGTAATTACCATCAAATTAAAAGAAATTAAAACTAAATAACTATGAAAAAAGTATTAACGATTATAGGCATTTTAGCCTTTTTAAT
>JBBSPJ010000030.1:0-19113 GCA_038258905.1 Cytophagales bacterium | reverse complement strand
TGTTTTTATTATGGTAGGTTTTACAACAATCTGCTAATTTACAGTAATTATCCACAGAGCCTTTTTTAATTTGCCTTTCAGGTAAGCCATGGAAACTAAATAAAACGTGATCGTAAGATCTTTTATCGAGGTACTTTTTACCGATCTTGGCAAAAGTTTTGTAAAAACCTGGCTCCTCCACAAAGTTACTTATAAAGTTAATTTGCGGAATAATCTGCCATTTTTGTACAATTTCCATCACTTTATCATGCACAGAACCACTGGAGGCTGATGCGTATTGCGGAAACATGGGTATAACGATTATTTTTTCTACGTGGTGCGACCTTAGTATGTCCAGAGCACTTTGAATACTTGGAGATTGATATCTCATTCCGAGGGCTACTACATACTTATCTTCAAGCTTCTTTGTCAGCAAATCACGCACATCTTCACCATAGAATTTAAGAGGTGAACCACGTTCTACCCAAAGTTTTTTATACTCATTCCCTGATTTCGGAGCTCTGAATGGAGCAATAATAAGATTGACTAACATCCAGCGTGGAATAAAGGGTATATCAATCACTCTTTTATCCATAAGAAATTCTCTCAAATATTTTCTTACATCGCTGGTTTTTGTAGAATCAGGAGTTCCTAAATTCACTAAAAGCACACCTGTTTTGCCTTGTATTGGTTTTTGCATAATGTTTGTATTAACCCCAATTTAGAGACTTTGTTCCAAAAAAATTAGCAATGATTGAATAGTTTATTAGAATAATAATACATTCAAAAACAGCTTTCTTTTAATCGGTTTAAAGTCCTAATTTCTTTTTTTGTTGCTCCAAAGATTTTTTGAGTTGATCCTCGTTTTTACTAAGTTTTTGTTTGAGCTCTTTATTTAAATTATGTTGAAGGGCTTTTAATTCTGCAAGACTTTCAGAGGGCTCTGTTGAAGTGCTTGTGCTCTCCTCAATTTTAGTTTGCAGAGTCTGAATATCGGTTAAAAGAGCTTCTTTTTCTTCCTGGAACTTTTTGGTATCTAAAACAAGCGAGGTTACATCGTGGGCAAATAAAAGTATCTTATTTATTTGACCACCTTGATTTTTCAGAGGAGTGTAAGTCGCATTTATCCAGACATCATCTCCTGAATAAGTTTTTCTTTTTAGAATTCCTGAAAAGGACTTTCCATTAGTTAGCTCATCCCAGAAAGTTTTGTATGTCTCGGTTTGTAAGTCGTCAGCATTTACTATTTGATTATGAGATAAACCTCTAATCTGGTCTCCGTTGCTAAATTTAAATAATTTTATAAAAGCACTATCTGCCTGCACCATTTCACCATCGGCTTTCATTTCAAGTGATGCCAGGCCACTATTTTCGATAGCCTTAATCCGCTCACTATTTTCAGATTGAGTACGCTCCATCTCTTCCTGTGTCGCTTGCAACTCCTCCATATTTTGCCTCATCTCTTCTTCCTGAGAACGCATTTGCTCTGTCATTTCCTGAGATTCATCCAATAATTTTCGAGTTTGCTCATTTACCTTTACAGCCTGGATAGAAGAGGCAATATTTTCACTGATTTTTTCTACAAAATCTCTTTCATAATCCTTTAACTGATTAAAGCTACCTATTTCAATCACTCCAAAAATCTCTTTATTTACAATTAAGGGCACTATAAATATGCTGTTTGGGGAGGCTTTTCCTAAGCCGGATGTAATGGTAATGTAATTGTGAGGTATCTCTTTTAAGTAAATGCTTTGTTTTTCGAGATAAACCTGCCCAACCATTCCCTGTCCCGGTTCAATGGTTTTATCAATAAATTTTTTGCGATCATAGGCATAAGTAGACCTTAATTTTAAAACTTTTTTATCATCTTCATTTTCATCTACAATAAAAATACTGCCCTGGTTGGCATTTAAATATTTTACCATATAAGTAATTACATGATCACTTAGGCTGCCAATATTATTAGAGTATTTTCTAAGTATATCACCAAACTCAGCAAATCCTTTATTACTCCAGTTTCTTATAACAGCGTCTTCTGAAACAGTTTTTAAGCTATCGCGCATTTCGGCCAATGAACTACCAATATCGCCTTCATTATTGAATACGGATATATCGTTATCGAAATTGCCTTTACCTACTTCTAAAGAAAATCTTTGTACATTTTTAAGATTATCCGATAAATGGCCTATTTCATTCAAAATTTTGTTCAATTCGTCATCAGTCTGCATATGGCTTTCCGGAATATTCCCCTCACCTAAAAGCCTTACAGTCTGGTTTACCTTTTCAATACTTTTCAGAATAGTTTTTAAAACAAACCTGAATAAAAGAAAACAAAGAATAATTGCTACTACAACCATTATAGATTCAATAACAACAAACCTGTCTCTAGTAGCGAAAATTTCTTCGCCTAATTCCTTTGCCTCCGATTCTATAGCCAAAAATAATTTATCCGATATTTGATTATACTCCTCGCTAATTCCTGCAAGGTTATTTATAAACAAATCGCCATTATTAGTTTTGCCAGTATCTTGGTTTAATTGCTCATCAATCCAGCTTTGAAGTTCTGAATATTCAAAAATCGTATCATTTTGAATAGCCTCAAAGGAAAATAAATCAACTTCAGGCACATTTGCCTCAAAACTGGCTTGATTAACTACCTGAGCTTGTGCAGCTTTTATTCTTTCTGCTAATCTGTTAATTTTCTCTAATAAAATTAAATTGGAAGCATTATCCCAGCGCTCTTTTAGTACGTTGAGTGTATCTCTTGCCGGGTTTATTTTATTTTTCCAAATTGACTCATTTTTATTTTCAAATTCTGTGTCTCCACTTAACAAATAGCTTTGGATCATTACATTAGAGTTATTTACCCCACTTTTCATGGTCTCCAGATACATGCGCGAAGGCTGCTTATTTTCCAGTAAGGAATTGCCAAGTTGCATAATATTTCCTATTTGAAATAGAGTAAGCAAAACTACCACTACAATAAGCAAAGCCATAGCGCTGAAACTTACTATAAGCCTGCTTTTGATAGATCGAAAATTAATTTTTTTCATGTAACTGCGTTGCCGATTTATAAAGGTTCAATTTATACCCGTATTTTTTATTAAAAAAGCCTCAAACATAAAATTCTATGAATGAGTTATGCTTAAGATGAAATTATTAAGTAAGTAAATTCATTGAAATACAGAAAAATAGCTAATTTAAAATTATAATATTCATGATATTCAACAGATCTATCATATGGTTCAGAAAGAATTTAAGGCTCATTGATAATGAAGTGTTACAGGAGGCCTTAGATAAATCTCAGGAATGTATATTACTATATATTTTTGAGGAAGACTTATGGAAAACAAGTCCCATAGATTTACCACGCTCATCTGCAAACAAACTAAATTTTATTTGGGAATCTGTTCAAAATCTTAAAGGAAAGATAAATGAAAAAGGAGGGGAATTGCACATCAGAAAAGGTAAACCTGAGTTAATAATTGCTGAATTGGTAGAAAAGTACAATTGTGATGCAGTTTTTAGCACGAAAGAACCAGGTACTTACGAAAATGCGATAGAGAAAAATTTGGAAATAAGGCTAACTAAAAAAGGAGTTCCATTACAGTTATACACGCAAAGCACCTTATTTCATGAAGATGATATTCCTTGGCCTATAGGTAAGTTACCCAATGTTTTCACACAATTTAGAAAGGAAAATGAAAAGCAGACTGAGGTTAGAGATCTATTTCCTGCTCCAACTCATTTTCAAAATGCTATAAAGCTAAATGAATTGGAGTTGAATAAGGCAGACTTAGGAATTACTGAAAAAACATCATCTGACAAAGCTTTTATAGAATTTGAGGGTGGAGAGGATGCTGCATGGCAAAGGCTAAATCATTATTTTTGGGAAACAGACCAGTTGAAAGAATATAAAATTACCAGAAATGGGTTATTAGGAGCTGATTACTCCTCTAAATTTTCTCCATGGTTGGCTTTAGGCTGTATTTCTGCTAAGTCAATTTACTATGAAGTAAAAAAATACGAAAAGGAAAGAAAGAAAAACCAATCTACTTATTGGTTAGTATTTGAACTTATTTGGAGGGACTATTTCCATTTTGTGCTGAAGAAATTCCAGCATAAATTATTTCAACCAGGAGGCATAAGAGGAGAAGAAACTGACTGGTGGACGGATACAAGAACCTTTGAAAGATGGGCAAATGGTGAAACGGGAGTACCTTTTATTGATGCCAATATGCGAGAACTCAATCAAACTGGATTTATGAGTAACCGTGGCAGGCAGAATGTAGCTAGTTTTTTAGTAAAAGATTTAGGTATCGATTGGCGCATGGGAGCCTGGTATTTTGAATATGCTTTGCTGGATTATGATGTAGCCAGCAATTGGGGAAATTGGGCCTATGTGGCAGGAGTGGGAAATGACCCTCGGGAAAATAGATATTTCAATATTTTAAGCCAGGCAAAAAAATATGATCCTAAAGGCGATTATGTAAGATACTGGTTGCCGGAATTAGCTAAAATTGAAGGGTTTAATGTACATACTATTGGTTTGTTGAATAGGAAAACTTATCAAGAGCTGTTAGAGCCTACTAAAATTGATTATTTTGAGCCAATGGTGGATATGAAAAAATGGTAATAGGCTTTTATTGAGCATAAGTTTTGAGGAATAATTACTAATTGCATAATTTAAAACACCAAGTTTTTAAATTCCTATGGCTTATAAGTCTAAAATCAATGTAATTTATTTTATTCTTACTATTTTTGTGTTATTCTAATCTGAAAAATTGAATTATGAGACAGAAAATAGTAGCAGGTAACTGGAAAATGAATAAAACATTAATTGAAGCGCAGTCTTTAACCTCTGAAATATCTAATATGGTTGATGATGAAGCACCTAAGGATGTAAAAGTCATTATTTCCCCACCCTACCCTTTTATTTACGCTATTCAGAATTTAATTCCTGAAATAGGTCATATTTCTTTAGGGGCTCAAAATTGCCATGAGGAAGAATCAGGGGCCTATACTGGTGAAGTTTCAGCTTCTATGTTAAAATCCTTAGGAGTTCAATATGTAATTTTAGGTCATAGCGAAAGAAGAGAGCAATTTGAGGAGTCTGATGAACTACTGACAAAGAAAATAGACATCGCTTTAAAAAATAATCTTAAAGTAATTTTTTGCTGTGGGGAACCTTTAGATATTAGGGAGTCTGAAAAGCAAAATGCTTATGTTACCAATCAAATTACTAACAGCTTATTTCATTTATCGGATGAAGCCTACAAAAATATTATTATTGCTTATGAACCAATTTGGGCTATAGGTACTGGTAAAACGGCTAGTTCAGCTCAGGCACAAGAAATGCATAAAACCATTCGTGAGCATATTGCAAGTAAATTTGGTAAAAACGCAGCAGAAGAGACTTCAATTTTATATGGTGGAAGCTGCAAGCCGGATAATGCAAAGGAATTATTTTCTCAGGCTGATGTAGATGGTGGTTTAATAGGAGGTGCCTCTTTGAAATCGCGTGATTTCGTAGATATAATTAAATCATTTTAATGAGTTATTTAACTTTGGACATAAACTGTCCTGCTGATTATATAGAAATACTGATGGCCGAACTCGCAGAGATCGGCTTTTCTACTTTTCAGGAAAAGGAAGATGCTAGCGGATTAATTGCCAGTGCCGATGAAGATCAGGATATACCTGTATTGTTATTTCAACAAATCTTTCAAAAATATCAATCTGCAGGCTCTTTTAGTTTCAAAATTGATGTAGTAGAGAAGCAAAATTGGAATGAAGATTGGGAAAAAAACTACTCACCCATTGAGGTAGCAAATAAAATCTTGGTGCGGGCTAGTTTTCATCCCTCAAATGCTGATTTCCCCTACGAAATAGTTGTAACCCCCAAAATGTCTTTTGGTACCGGCCATCATGAAACAACCTATCAAATCTTAGCCTTTTTGCTACAAATGGATTTAACAGGATTAAAGGTGCTGGATGCAGGATGTGGAACGGGCATTTTGGGTATAATGGCTGCCAAAAAAGGGGGACGATTAGTGCATGGTTATGATATTGATGAATGGGCAGTTGAAAATTCAATTGAAAATTTTGATCTAAACGATACGCTATCGGCAGAAATAAAAATTTGGCAGGGCGATGTAAGTTCCATAGAGGAAAAGGATAAATACGACATAATATTGGCCAATATAAATCGTAATATATTGCTGGAAGATATTTCTAAGTTAAGTAAACATATGAATAATAACGCCTATTTATTATTAAGTGGTTTCTATGAAGAAGATATTGAGGCATTATTGAATGAATCTGGTAAATATGCGTTATTAGAGAATAAAAGAAGTGCACGCAACCAATGGGCGGCTTTGTGCTTGCAAAAAAATGAATGAAGAAACACCTGATTTACATATTTTTATTTTTAGTTAGTTTACCTGCTTTTACTCAGGATCAGGACTCACTAGCTGCTACACCAGTGGATTTTCTCACTCAGGTTAAATCTGATTTGGCAGAATTAAAATCCGAAAAGGGAGAGGCTGTCTCCTTGTTTTTCCAGAAATACTGGCAAGATCCAGCCACTTACTCTGCAACTACAAAAGCTAAAACTGAAGCTTTGTATGATTCACTACTGACAAGAAAGTTGAACATAAGAGATTATAGGCTCCCTTTTATTAGTACCATAAGTGCAGCAGTAGCTAATCTGGAAAATCCTACAGCTACTATTGAAACTTTCTTAATTATAGTAGAAAAGGGTTTGGCAGAGTTGGAAACACAACAATTTGGTATATTAATTAGAAATGCCGAAAAGGTTTTAGAAAATAAGGCTTTGTATCATAGTAAATTTTATGAGTTAGCTTTTGATAATGGTAGTGTTATTTTCGATTGGATTACATCAGAAACCATGAAAATACCAGAAGCTGTTGAGGAGGTAGATGAAGTGAATGAAGATACATGGGGTAGCAACGAAGCTGATGATTGGGGAGATGATGATGCCTGGGAAAACACTTCATGGGATGATACTGCAAAGGAAACTTCAAATGATGCATTAAAAGCAAATGAGGAGCCTTCCTACGTAGCTTATAAAACTCCAATGCCTGAATTAGTGGGGCCTGTAGTAATTTTCAAAAACACTAATATTAAATTTCAATCTCCACTGGATACCACCCAAATCATTGATACTGGGGGGGAATTAGAATTATTAGGAAATACATTCGTGGGTAAGGGAGGAAAGTTTACCTGGCAAAACCTGGGAATACCAGAAAGCGAATTATATGCAGATTTACCTGAATATACGATTGAAGTAAATAAGCCAGTTTTATTGGTAAAATCGGCCACTTTGCATTATAAAGAAAAAATTGCTCAGGCGGTGAAAGGTCTGTTGGAATACAAACCTGAGAATATAAGGAACAAAGAGAAGGCCAGGTACCCTCTATTTCAATCTTATGAATCAGGCTTTGATTTAAATCTATTTGAAAAAGATGGATTAAGTATTAAGGGAGGGTTTACTTTAAGAGGTAAAACTATTACTACTGCTTCTCTTAACAATGATTATAGTCAACTGGAATTACAGGGCAATGCTGTAAAGAAGTTTCGGGCCAATTCACAAGAATTTGTTTTCAGAGATTCAATATTTACCGCAAATGTTGCAAATGTTGCAATGTACCAGCGAAGAGATTCTATTTATCACCCTGGAGTTAGTTTCTCCTATAGTGTGAGAGATGATAAACTAACACTACTTCAAGGAAAGGGAGGATTTAAGAAAAGTCCTTTCAACGCCAGCTATTTCAATATGGATTTTTATGCCGATAAAATAGAATGGCCACTTGATTCCTCAGTGATAGATATTTCTATTTTAATAGCTGGAAACAGGGTTCCCGCAATATTTGAATCTTCAGAATACTTTAACGAATATCGTTACAACAGTCTCTCAGGGCTATATAATTTTCATCCATTGCAATTGGTGGTGGCTTACTCTAGAAAAGCCAGACAAAAAACCTTTTACTTGAATGAGGTGGTAGATAAAATGAAGGTTGATGAAAAAAAGTTAGCCGCTTCTATGCAGTTGTTAATGGAAAATGGATTTCTTGTATATGATAACAGAAGTGGTAAAATTGAAATACTAAAAAAATCTTATCATTATGTGGACTCCAAATGGGGTAAAAAGGATTATGATAATATAAAAATAAATTCAGTTTCCTCAGGAGTGCCCAACGGAGTACTTAACCTGGAGGATGGTACCCTTACTTTAAGAGGAGTTGAAGAATTTGAAGTTAACGAAAAATTAGGAGTTAGAATAAAGCCTGATAGTGGTATTGTAGTGCTCAAAAAGAATAGGGATGTTGTATTCAATGGGACAGTGGTGGCTGGAAATTACGAGTATATCGGTAATCAATTTGAAATGGATTACGATAGTTTTCTTATATCTATGCCTCAAATAGATCGAATATTATTTAATCTTTCAAAAAATAAAAATAAACCAAAGCAATCTGATAAAGAGCAGTTGCAAAATCAGTTGGTTGAGACAGCTGGCGTATTATATATTAACAAACCCAATAATAAATCAGCTACTAGAGATTTTCCTGGCTATCCTATTTTTAATTCTACAAAAGGTGCTACCGTGTATTTCTTGGGGGAAGAGATTCTAGGTGGGGTGTATGACAAGAGTTTGTATTTTGAAATTCCTCCTTTTTCTATAGATTCTGTAAGTAGTAGTGACCCTAATTCTATAGCTTTTGACGGTACTTTTAAATCATCAGGAATATTTCCGGAGTTTGAAGAGAAGCTCAAAGTGATGCCTGATAAATCCCTAGGTTTTGATCACCCCTTGCCTGAAGAAGGAATTGATTTATTAGAAGGAACCGGTAGATTTTATGGAAATATAAAATTAGATAATAAAGGTTTAAGGGGGGGTAATAAAATGGAGTTTTTGACTACCACCTTAAATGCCGACAATTTCACCTTTTTTAAAGATTCCATTACCGCAATCGGTTCCTATGCTAAAATGGAGCCAGGTACGATAGATGGAGCCTCCTATCCGGATATGGAAATTACAAATGCTAATATGACATGGCTCACTTCTAAAGACAGTTTGTATTTAAGCAACAAATCCGGTCCTTTTGAAATGTATGGAAAAACGGCTTCTTTAAATGGAAGAACGGTTATTTCAACAAAAGGAGTATATGGAGAAGGTGAATTAGTAACCAGAGGCTCAAAAACGAAGTCTAACAGGTATACCTTCAATGAATTAAGTTATTCAGCCCGAAATGCAGATTTTATCATTGAATCCACTGATACCGTGCCTGCATTAGCTTCTGACAATGTTAAACTTAATTTTGATCTGTCAAACAATACTGCTAGCATAAACCCTGAAATTGATGGGGATGCAGCACTAAATTTCCCTTATGCCAGTTATAAAACTTCCATTCCATCAGCAATCTGGAAACTGGAAGAAAAGCAAATTTTAATGCAAAAACCAGCACAGGCCGATTTGAGGAACTCTTATTTCTATTCTACTAACCCGGATCAGGATTCGTTGGTTTTTAATGCCACAGATGCAGTTTATGATATTGATCAGTTATCTCTTATTGTTTCAGGAATACCCTATATTGAAGTAGCTGATGCCAGAATAACTCCTGCTAAAGGAGAAGTTGTTATTGGTGAAAATGCAGCAATGCAAAAGTTAATTAATGCTACATTAACTTTAGATACCCTTACAGCATATCATAACCTTTACGATGGGGAAATTGATATTATTTCAAGGAAAAAATTTGAGGGTGATGCTACCTATAGGTATGTAAATTCAATTGGAGATACCTTTTCTATTAAAATGGGGAAATTTAAATTAGTACCTGTAGCAGTAGAAACAAAAGGAAAAGAAAGATTGAGAACTGTATCAGGTGGTGTAGTTTCCGTGGACGATAGAATGCTTATCAGCCCTGGAATGTATTATAAAGGCAGTGTAACTATGTATGCGGATAAACCTGCTCTGGATTTGAAAGGTTATGTTCAGCTCGATTTAAAAAACATTGCTAATTATGATACCTGGATTAGTTATACGAGTGACGGTAGTGCAAAAGAAGTAGTTTTTGATTTTGATAACAGCGTTACTGAAATGGGAAATCCATTGCAGGCCGGGCTGCATTTCGATAATCTTAACAATGAATTATATGCAACTTTCATTAATGAAAAAAGAGATTTTGCTGATAAGGATTTCTTCAAGCCTAGTGGTTTATTAAGGTATAAAGCTTCCAAAGATCAGTTTGTGATTGAAAATAAAGATAAAAGCCTGGGGCTTTCTTATGCTGGTAAATATTTTGCCTTTAATGAGGAGGGTCAAAAAATTGAATTTGAAGGGCCGTTAAATTTTATTGAAAATAGTAAAGACGCACAAATAATAGCTGCCGGTTCCGGTTCGGGTGACCTAGCTGAGCAAGAATTCGTGTTTAATGTAATGCTTACTACTGAATTTAACTTGCCAGGAGGCCTTACGCCTATCATTGGAAACGATATGCTAGAGGTAGTGCAGCGACTTGGTTTACCGGAGGCTACAAAGGATTTAGATAGACTCCTACCAAAAATTGCGGAGATTGCCGGAAATAATATAGCCAAGAGATATGAGGAAAATGTTTTTAACGACTATGTCCCTATACACAGTATTTCATCATCATTTACTAAAACATTAAACATTACAAACCTGGATTTGAAATGGTCAAATGAAAACTCAGCCTGGTACAACATAGGAAAAATTGGGTTCTCCAACACAGGTGCTACTGATGTAAATGCTAATATTGATGGCTTTGTAGAAATTGATAAAAAGGATATTGGTACCTCAATAAAAATATTTCTACAAGTTTCTCCTTCATGTTGGTATTATTTCCATTATGAAGAAAGTAGGCTTATTTTTTATTCTTCAAATGCAGTAGCTAATGATATGATTGATAAAAAATCAAAGGCAACAAAAGCAAAAGTAGGTGAGTTTGTGTTCTTAACAGGGGACAAATTAGAGGTGACTGATTTTATTGAAAATTACAGGAGAAAGTATTACGATATTGATGCTCCTTATTACCTGGAAATGGGTTCAGATGCAAGTTCAGCACAAGCACCTCCTGTTGCAAATCCTCTTCCGGAAACCAGTACGCCGGTATTGCCTGCAGATGATGACGATGGATTTTAATAATAAATGAATTAGAACTATAGAATTATAAATTATGATTACAAAAGCAGATACTAGTAAGTATTTAAACGATAACAAACAGCGTTTTTTAGATGAATTGTTCGATTTACTGAGAATACCCAGCGTGAGTGCCGACCCAAAGTTTGGGCAGGATGTGTTGAAAGCTGCGGATTTTTTAAAAGGTAAATTCAAAGATGCTGGTGCAGACAATGTGGAAATTTGTGAAACTGCCGGCTACCCTATCGTTTATGCTGATAAAATAATTGATTCCAATTTACCTACTGTTTTAGTATATGGACATTACGATGTGCAACCTGCAGATCCGTATGAGCTTTGGGAGTCTGATCCTTTTAATCCAGTGGTTAAGAATGGCAAAATGATAGCCAGAGGCGCTGCTGATGATAAAGGGCAAATGTATATCCATGTAAAAGCCTTTGAAATGATGATGCAAAATGGTGGTGTACCATGCAATATCAAATTCATGATTGAAGGTGAGGAAGAAGTAGGATCTGAAAATTTAGAGATATTTATCAAAGAAAATACTGAAAAATTAAAGGCTGATGTCATTTTAATATCCGACACCTCCATGATTGCCAATGAGCATCCTTCTATGGCTGTTAGTTTAAAAGGATTAAGCTATTTACAAGTGGAAGTTACCGGACCGAATAGAGATTTACACTCTGGTGTATATGGAGGGGCAGTGGCTAACCCAATTAATGTGTTATGCAGAATGATTGCATCTTTACAGGATGAAAATAATAAAATCACTGTACCTGGTTTTTATGATAAAGTAGTAGAATTAACAGCTGCTCAAAGAGAAAAAATGAATTTGGCTCCATTTAATTTGGATGACTTTAAAAAGGATTTGGCAATTGACGATGTGGAAGGAGAAGCAAGCTACAACACATTAGAAAGACAAGGGATTAGACCTACATTAGATGTGAACGGCATTTGGGGTGGTTACATTAAAGAGGGTGCTAAGACAGTATTACCTTCAAAAGCGTATGCTAAAATATCTATGCGTTTGGTGCCTGATCAAGATCATAAAGAAATCACTACATTATTCAAAAAGCATTTTGAGTCTATTGCTCCTAAAAGTGTAAAAGTAAAGGTGGAGCCTCATCATGGTGGTATGCCTGCAGTTACCCCTACAGATTCGGAAGCCTATAGAGCTGCAGAAAGAGCTTTTGAAAAGGTTTGGGGTAAAAAGCCAATCCCAACACATGAAGGAGGTAGTATTCCTATTGTTTCTTTGTTTAAAGATGTGCTTGGTTTAGACAGTATCTTAATGGGCTTTGGATTAAATTCAGATGCTATTCATTCTCCTAATGAAAGTTTCGGTTTGGAAAATTACTATAAAGGGATTGAAACCGTTGCCTTGTTTCATCAATATTTTGCGGAGACAGGGAAATAATTTCTAAAAAAGCTGAGACATAAAATTTAAATGCTCGAGACTCTAGTTTCGAGCATTTTTCATTATAATTTATAGCTTCAATTTTATTTTATAATAAAAGAAGTAACTCCAAATGTCTCCAGCATCATCCACACAACAAAAAACACATATAATCCAAGAAGAACCAGACCTTCCCAGCGTAATAAGGCCAAATTAGTTCTTAGGAAAATAAACATTACAATAGTGATGAATGCAAGAAATAGCATCAATGGCGCAGCTATAGTAAAGTTGACCAGCGCAGTTCCAGCAATTAATATACCAATAGGAACAGCTACTAGCAGATCAAAAATATTGCTTCCCAATACGTTGCCTAAGCTGACAGAACCTTGAAATTTACGGGCAATTTTAATACTAATTACTGCATCAGGAATACTTGTAGCAGCTGCTAAAACAGTAACTCCCCATATAAAATCAGGAGTGTTGAAATATTCTCCTAAGAAAATAGCACCTTGTACCAAGCCTTCTACACTGGCTACAATTAAAACTAAGCTTAAAATAAGTTTAAACCATTCTTTACCCACTTCAATATCTTCTCCTGTTATACCTAAAACCTCCCTTTTCTCGGCATTTCTTCGAAAATCACGAGTTTCCATACTTTGAATATACACATATAGCAAGTAGAAAATCATAGGTATTATGGCAATCCAGCGAGTCATATTTCCTTGAATATACAAAGGATCAGTGTCTACAGGATAGTAAATTACAGCAAGAGCAAAAGAAATGAATAATACGGCTATGGATATGGTATAGAATTGTGCGTCTTTGTAAATGAGCATGATATCTGTAGGCATACGCTTTACAATAACTCCCGATAAACCTGGAATTACTAAAATATTAAATATAGCAGAACCTATAATAGCCGCTACACCTAAATCGAATTTCCCATGAATACTGGTAGATAAAACTGTAGCTGCTAATTCCGGGAAACTGGAGCCCACAGCAGTAATGATTGTGCCTTGCACTACAGGTGGTAACCTGTAATATGCCGCTAATTTTTCTGATGACTCTTCTAATAAACTGCCGCCTTTCCAAACTATCCAAGAACAGACTACAATAACGATTATGTAAATTAATAATGTTCCCATTTAACTTTCAAATATGAATAAATTGAACTTATAAAACAATATAAGATTTGGGTATTTAAAAAATAAGTACGTAAAATAAGTTTGGTTTAGTTTTTGATTAAATAAAATTGAACCAATTCATTCTAGTATGAAAAATACAGCCTATTTGCTCATTGTATTATTTATTTCTATACTCAGTGCATGCTCAGATGATGCTATTCTCGACCGAAGAGAAGACAGACTAACCGGCACCTGGCATTTTGATAAAGCATTTTATAAAAGAGATAATGCCTTGTTTAGAAATAATGTAATAAGCGATTATGAGGGAGATTTCATTACTTTTTATCCTGATTATGGTGCTATTTACGATGACAATTCCTTAAATGCAATTTTTGATGGTACCTGGAGTCTTTTTTTAGACAGATACGATGATGGAGAGAAAGTTTTTAATCTTGAGGTGATTTTTTATGATGATATAAACAGAACAGAGTTTTCATATTATGGAGAGCTCACTCGTTTTTCACGCAATAATATCACCTTGGAAGTTCATGATGGTAGAGGCGTGTATACTTTTAAGATGGATAAGTTGAATTAGATAGTTACGTTTTTTGAAAGTAAGAAGTAAAATATATACCAAATAATTCCTTTAATTATTTTTATTTAATAATGCATTTTATATTTTTATATCATGCGTAATGTGCTGATAATCATAAGTATACTAATCGTTCAAAAATCCTTTTCACAAGATATTAAAGATTTAAATTTAAAATCGAAAACGGCTTATGATCTGGGCGAATATTCTAAGGCAGTTTATTATTCGGAAGAGGTCTTAAAAATTATCGGTGAACCCACCAAATCTGACCGAGCTGAATATATTGTTGCCTTAAACAATTTGGCCTATGCACAGATGTCTTTGGGCTTCTTTAAAGAATCTACCCGTAATTTCAAATTCATTCTCACTGTTTACGATAAAAAGGATTTTAAAACTGTCGATTATTTAGAGGCTGTCACAAATGTGGCAAAAATTTACAATGCTGTAAGTAAACCTGATTCTGTAGAAATTTATTATAAAACTGGAATACAATTATTCGATGAGGCCTCTCATAAAAATAAAAAATATTACAGAAATAATATCTACGCTTTTTATACCGCTTTAGTAGAATTGAGAGCTATTAATGCCTCTTTATTAAATCAAATGGGATACTATCAGGAGGCAATCAATCTGCTGGAAGTATTGGCTGAATCAATAAAAGAAACATTTCCTGAAAAATTTGAATCACTGAGCTTTTATGCCACGCTATTAAATAATATAGGTAATTATTATATGGGAGTGGAGGATGTAGAGAATGCTGCAAAGTATATCCTTCAATACAATTCCATTATTGATGAGGAATCTAAACCCGCAGCTTACCTTCAATCCTTAACCAATATGGGAACCCTTTACAGTAATAAAGGGAATGCTGATTCAGCTATTTATTTTTGGCAAAAAGCAATTGAGTGGGGAGATAGTAAGAATTTACAAACTTTAAAATCCTATAAAAGTGTCTTAGTAAATTTGGGTTCCGAGTTAGCTTATTTAGAAATATATGATTCAGCCATAGCATATATTGAAAAATCCTTAGAAATACAAAATTCGCATACAGGTTATGATGCTTATTTATATAAAAATACTCTGTTTAATTTAGCTGCAGCGTATAACTGGAAGGGTAATTATGAAAAATCCAGTGAAATTTGGAGGGTTCTGCTAGAAAGACTAAAGGAGGAAATTCAATATAACTTTACCTTCTTGAGCGAATCAGAAAAAAGAAAATTCTTTCAAATACAACAATTTTATTATGAGAATTTTGCTAACTACTGTTTTGAGGCAAGTGGAATTTATCCAATTTTTCAATATTCGGACACCTTATTCAGAGGAATTGATTTAGCTTCTGACCTCTACAATAATAGGATTATGACTAAAGGCTTAATTCTAAATTCAACCAATAAAATGCGGCAAAGAATTTTGAATGGGAAGGATGAAAATGCAAAGGAGAAGTTTTTAGAATGGATTGAGAAAAGATATCAATTAATAACAATGCTTACTCAGTCAGATCCTGATATAACTGAAATCAATCAATTAGAAAAAGACATTGAAAAAACAGAAATTGAATTAGCCCGAATTTCAGATCCCTTTAGGAAAGGATTTGTCATATCCGACATTAATTGGCAAGATATTCAAAAGAAGCTTAAGCCGGGAGAGGTGGCCATAGAAACTATTCGGTTTTTAAACGGAGCAGGCTATATAGCTTTAATATTAACCTCAGAAACAGTGGATCAACCACATATGGCTATTATTTTAAGTGCTGATAATAAATATTTAGAGAAAGAAAGAATGAGTTATTATAATAACTCAATCAAATTTCAAATAAAGGATACACTTTCGTATAAAATTTTTTGGGAACCTATTATAAAAGAGGCAACTCAAAAAATGCCTGTGGATACAAAAATTTCGAAAATCTATTTTTCTCCGGATGGTATATACCACCAAATAAATTTAAACACCCTTTACAACAAAGAAAGTAAATCGTACTTAATAGATGAATTAGATATTATAATGATGGAATCAACTAAACATTTAGCTATTAAAGAAAATCTTAAGCAAGATGACGGTGAAAAAAATGCCGTTTTAGTAGGTAACCCTACCTACACACTTGATGTAAAGGATGCGACTAATTATTTTCCTGCACTGCCCGGTACAGAGGCAGAAATAAATGGAATTGCTAAACAGTTAAAAGATAATTATTGGAGCGTTCAAATAAATAAGGGAAAGGAAGCTACTTCAGCTTCTATCAGAAATATAAAATCACCAAGTATTTTTCATATAGCTACTCATGGCTTTTTTTTGGGTTCAGGCTCAGAAACACCCGATAATTCTTTAGTCGGCCTACTTCTCAATTCGGGTTTAGTTTTAGTGGGAGTTAACCAGAATGATATTGAAATCAGAGAAGCCGGCATTCTGAGATCTTATGAGGCCACGAACTTAAACCTAGATAATACAGAATTGGTGGTGCTCTCAGCTTGCGAGACAGGGTTGGGAAATTATTATCCTGGAGAAGGGGTTTATGGCCTGCAAAAAGCTTTTTTTGCTGCGGGGGCAAAACATATCATCATGAGTTTGTGGAAAGTAGATGACGAAGCTACCCAACAACTCATGAATTATTTTTATTCGGCTTATTTAGAAAATAATGATATGCAAAATGCTTTTAAGATTGCTCAATTAAAACTGAGACAAAAGTACCCCGATCCAAAATATTGGGGCGCTTTTGTATTGCTAAAAGGCTAGCTCATTATTAAAAAACACCTTGCGATTTCATAGCATCTGCTACTTTTAAGAAGCCAAAAATATTGGCAGCTTCCATATAATTGTGATCGCTTAATTCATATTCTTTAATGGTTTCAAGACAGTCATTGTGGATTCTTTTCATGATGTCTTTAAGCTTTTCATCTACCTCTTCACGGCTCCAATAAACCCCCATTCTATTTTGTGTCATTTCTAAACCAGAAACTGCAACCCCTCCTGCATTGGAGGCTTTGCCTGGAGCATACATCACCTTAGATTCCTGTAAAGCGTCAATAGCTTCGGCAGTTAATGGCATATTTGCCCCTTCTGCCAAAAGCTTTAATCCGTTTTTGGTTAAATGGCTGGCGTCTTTTTTGTTTATTTCATTTTGTGTAGCGCAAGGGAACACACAGTCTGCTTTGGTTTTCCAAAGGGGATTGAAATCAGCATCTGAGTCTATCTCAGTATATTCTGCATTTTTATATTTTTCTGTGTACTCTTCAATTCTACCCCTACAAACATATTTAATGTATTTGATGTGCTCTAGCTTTTCCTTATCAATGCCATCTTTATCGTAAATAAATCCTGAGGAGTCTGAAACGGTAACGGGTTTAGCTCCTAATTCAATAAGTTTTTCTAAAGTGAATTGAGCAACATTTCCGGCTCCAGAAACAAGGCAGGTTTTACCTTCTAAAGTATCTTTAACGCTTTCTAACATGTTTGCAGCAAAGTAAACAAGGCCATATCCTGTGGCTTCAGGTCTTATGAGGCTTCCTCCCCATTCCGGTCCTTTGCCTGTCAATACCCCGGTAAATTCATTTTGCAATTTTTTATAAGCACCGAATAAATAACCAATTTCTCTGCCCCCAACACCAATATCACCTGCAGGCACATCAGTAAAATGACCTATATGCCTGTAAAGCTCAACCATAAAAGCCTGGCAGAAACGCATAATTTCCTGGTCTGACTTCCCCTTGGGGTTAAAGTCTGCTCCACCTTTACCGCCACCTAATGGTAAGCCTGTGAGTGCATTTTTAAATATTTGCTCAAAAGCCAGAAACTTAAGAATACTTTGATTTACTGATGGATGGAATCTTAAACCGCCTTTGTATGGACCTAGTGCGCTATTCATTTGTACTCTAAAGCCACGGTTTACTTGCACATTGCCATCATCATCTATCCAGTTAATGCGAAATGAAACCAATCTTTCCGGTTCAGCTATTCTTTCCAAAATTTTAAGTTGATGATATTCTGGATGCTTTTTCAAAATTTTACCTATTGAAGAAATAACTTCCTCTACAGCTTGTATAAATTCGGGTTCATTTGGGTTTCTTTTTTTTATTCTATCGAATAATTCGTTTTCTGACATAATGATTTAACTTTCATTTGGTAACTCTATTTACGGAAATTCTGTTAAAGAGAGCAGTTATGTAAATTTTTTTTAATGCATTTTTTATTATTAGTTAAGTCTGTCCGGACTTAAACTCTATAAATCTTAGCATATTTTACTGATATTATTTTTTAATGTTTTATATAATCTAATCATATTTTAAATTTATGGGACAAAGTTCAAATCCTAACCTCAAATGGATCAAATGGTTATCCCAATTGTTAGATTCAAAATTTAGCATTCCATCCACTTCAATAAAGTTTGGTTTAGATCCTTTGCTGGGCGTAATTCCAGGATTGGGAGATTTAAGCTCTTACTTAGTTTCATTGATGATTATCTACACCACAAAAAAGCATGGAGCCAGTGGTAAATTAATGACCAAAATGATTTTAAATTCATCCATTGATGCAGTAATTGGGTCTATTCCCCTATTAGGGACAATATTTGATGTGTGGTATAAAGCCAATGAGAGAAACCTGAAACTACTACAAGAATATTACGAAGAAGGCAAACATCAAGGTTCAGGTAAGGGTCTGTTATTTTTAGTTATTTTAATGGTAATAGCTATTATAGTTGCACTTATTTATATAGCCTGGTGGGCAATTGTAGAATTAGGGGAATTGTTTTTTTAGAAATTCCTTATCAATACAGAAGTGAAATAGCACCTTGCTCTAAACAAGATGCTATTCAAATTCTCTAGTTCTCTAGATTTTACGACAATCGTTT
>JBBSPJ010000029.1:0-19516 GCA_038258905.1 Cytophagales bacterium | reverse complement strand
CGCCATTTAATTGTATAACTTGAAATTTGTGCTTTATCTAAAATCTTTTTCCAGTCCGCTTTGGTAAATGATCGCCAAACCGATAAACAAGCGTCATTCTGCACCATGGTGGATTTGCTGAAAAAACGAGTAATCCACATGATAGAATAATAAGCAAACCAATGGCGATGCAAATCATTTATTATCACCTTTTCAGCTTGTTTCTTAAATTGTGTAATTAACGGAATCAGTTGTTTTTCCTGGAAATGATGTAAAAACAAAGTGCAAAGCAATAGATCAAATTGACGTGATTGAAACTCTTTTTCCAATATGTTTTCTGCATGGAAACTGATTTCAGGATAACCGGCACAGTGTAGTTGTGCATATTGTATAACATTAGGATTGGCATCAAAACCTAGTAATTCTACTTTAATATCATGTTTTCGGGCCCATTTGGCAATTCTGAGGAGTATTTCCCCACTCCCGCAGCCCAAATCAGCAACTTTATGAGTTTTGTGGGGGTTTTGTGCCAGGCTTTTGTAAACTTCATTTAAAGTGATGGCATTTCCACCAAGCCATTTATTGATAATGTCTAATTCTTTGAGTGCTCGATGTAAACTCGGGCTATTATCGGATAAATCATCCATGATTTCTTCCTGTTCCGACCGATAGCTTAAATCCACCATTCCTTAAATGCTTTTGAGTAACATACTTTCCATGGTTAGCCCTGGTCCAAAGGCAAAACTTAGTACTTTTTTGTCGGGACCAATTCTTCTGCCTAGTTCATCCAACACAAAAAGCACAGTGGGCGATGACATATTGCCGAAATTTTCCAGCACTTCGTTCGCAATATCATTGATGCTTTTAGGTAGCTTTAGACCATTTTCAACAGCTTGTAAAATACGTTTTCCGCCAGGGTGAATAGCGTAATGATCAATATCAGATAACAGTAATTGAAACTTTTGCATTAGTTTTTCACTCAAGCGGGCAATGTTTTTTTCAATCACATCGGGCACATAGGAGGTCAATTTCATTTCAAAACCCAGGTTGCCGATATTCCAGGCCATTTCCTGCTCAGAATTGTCGTCTACCACACTTTGAAAACCTTCTATTGCGTAGGGCGCTCCTTCTCCATCATTAGAAACCACAACGGCTGCGGCACCATCTCCAAAAAGGGTGTTGGCTAATAAATTATCTTCATTAAATTCGGCTTGAAAATGTATCGTGCATAACTCCAGGCAAAGAATCAAAACTTTCGCATCCGGCTCTGAACGGCAGATATGATAAGCTGATTTTAAAGCATTAAAGGCAGCAAAGCAACCCATAAACTGTATACTGGTTCTTTCAATGCTGCTGCTTAAACCCAGTTTTTTAATTAGCTGTATGTCAAGTCCGGGGGCGAACATACCGGTACAGCTTACAGTAATTAAATGGGTAAAGGAATCAGCTTTATGGCTTTTTAAAATCGGATTAATAGCATCTTCTGCCAAGGGCATTGCGTATTTTTGAAACAGTCGCATTCTTTTTTCTGTGTCAGGCTGTACAGCAGATTCTGAAGCAATAGGATAAAAAGACCAGTTTTTATCATCACTGTGTTTATAATCTTCGATAACCGTGTGTCTTTTTTTAATTCCCGACATGCGGAATACGGCTTTTAGCTTCCGGCTATCGTCTTCATTTAAACGCATCGCTCTTTGCATAAAACCTGCTATAGTTGTTTGTGGAATAGCTGTTTGAGGATTCGATGTTGAAATAGTATTAATATATGCCATAAAAAGTAGTTCGAATGCCTATAATAAGCAAAAAGTTGTCAACTTGTTTCAATAGACAAGACATATTTATAGGCACGGGTAAAATTTTAGTAAAAAATAATTAAATTAATAAACTTATACGGTATTTCAGCAATTACTGTCGACATATTATTTAAATAACTTAATTTTGGATAATGAAATCAATCATACACATAATTAAACACCTGAGAATACCCTTTTCTTTTTTTCTTTTACCAGTCTTTTTATTTGCCTTAGCTATAAGCCCTAATTTAGATGCGGATAGATTAATTTTAGTGTTTGTAATTCTGCACTTGTTTATATATCCGGCAAGTAATGCCTATAATAGTTATTTCGATAAAGACGAAGGTAGCATTGGGCTTTTAAAAAATCCTCCTCCAGTAACAATTGGCCTATACTACACTAGTTTGATTTTCGATTTTGTAGGCATTGGTTTGGCATGGTTAATTAGTATGGAGTTCGCTATTTTAGTTTTCGTATATGGTTTGGCGTCTAAAGCTTATAGCCACCCGGGTGTACGGCTAAAGAAGTATCCATACCTAGGTTGGCTAATAGCAGGTTTTTTCCAGGGAGCCTTTACATTTTATATGTCTTATGTTGGGATAAATGATTTTTCCTATCAAATTTCATTGTCTTGGAAAGTGATATTTCCCGGCTTACTTACTTCCTTGTTCTTGTGGGGCTCCTACCCTATGACGCAGGTTTACCAGCATGTGGAGGATAGTAAAAGAGGAGACAATACTTTATCAATTGTTTTAGGTATAAAAGGAACATTTCTATTTACACTTATCACTTTTTCATTAGCAGTTTTAGGCTTCGAATATTATTTCATCACTTATTATAATCAAAAAATGGCAATAGCTTTTTTATTGTTTATGTTGCCTACAGTTTTATTTTTCTTCATTTGGTTTTACTTAGTTAACAGAGATAACAAAAATGCGAATTTCGGGTGGACTATGGGGCTCAACTTTCTTTCGGCACTTTGCCTAAACGCCTTTTTCATCTATTTCTTCTTGCAAGTATCTAATATTTATCAGCTTGATTTATAATTGTTTAGGCCGCAGTGCTCATAGTGAATAGTGAGCGTTTTCTAATTTAAAAATTAAAAAGCGAAAACCCAGCACCCTTTTTACGTTGTTAGGGTAGAACCAAACTTTTTAAAATGAATATTCTAGTAATAGGTGCCAATGGGCAAATTGGTAAGAAAATAGTTAATAAAATACATAGTAATTCTCCACACGATGCCATCGCCATGGTAAGGGAGGAATCTCAAAAAGACCAATTTGAGCGCAAAGGAATTAAAACAGTTTTAGGAGATCTTGAATCGGATTTCAGCCATGCCTATAAAGGCAATAATGCGGTAATTTTTACGGCAGGAAGTGGAGGAAGTACAGGAGCAGATAAAACTAAAGCGGTGGATAGACAAGGGGCTATCAAAGCAATTGATGAGGCTATAAGTCACAAATTTATTAGGTTTATCATGATTAGTGCCTTTGGAGCAGACTTTAACCCTAAAGAATGGCCCGAAAACATGGCTAATTATTATAGTGCCAAATCTGCAGCAGATGATTATTTATCACAAAGCAGTTTAAATTACACCATTATAAAGCCAGGAAAGCTAACAAATGGCGAACCTACCGGCAAGGTAGATTATGGTGAAAGAACCGATGAGCGAATAGGTGAAATTTCTAGGTGGGATGTAGCTGATGTAGTTGTTAAAAGTATTGATGAAGCGGCTACTTTCCGCAAATCTCTAGAACTGCTTTCAGGTAAAAATTCCATTGATGACGCTATTGAAAAGCTATAATTTTAATTTAAACTCCGGTTCCGCAAAAACTGAGCCGGAGTATTACACATTCCAATAGAAAAGAATCGTGTAATGTTTTCCTCATAATTCACATCTATTTTCCCGTTAGTGTTATTAAATAACATTTACCAGTTAACTTTTATTATATTACTTTTTCTTTGGTTATTTTAATAAGTGTTTGAATTTCAACACTAATAATCTTCTATAATATTTCAAAACTATAAATTATTCCTCACCGCCGGGTTAATATTATTTTTACATTACTATTTCTTTATAAATTCTTAACCATTTATTAGTCGTTTATTTTGTGTAATTTTTGATTAAAAAAACTAATTTTATCCTGTATTTAAAATAGATAGAATTATGAGAAAAAATTACAACCAAAAACCTAATTGGCTTTTAAAAAGCTGTTTGGTCATTAGTTTTCTGAGCTTAATACTTGCATTTTCTGTTAAAGCTCAAGAAAGAGAAAGTATTGTCCTTTGGGATTTTAATATTAATATCCCAGAAAGTAGCACAAATTGGTCTCAACCTGTGATACCAACTTCAGGAAATGGTCAATTAAATTATGATTTTACGGAAGCCTATAGCTTTGCAGGATCAAGTGTAGATTTAGAAGGGTTTAGTGTCTCTGGTAATGGAGGCTCTTTCGTACCTCGTGGAGGTAGTAGTCAAATAAACAATGGAAGTTTTTTTACGATTTCATTATCAACTCTTAATTTTGAGCAGATTTTATTTACCTATGCAACCCAAAGAACAAGCACAGGATTTAATTCACAATCTTGGGAATATTCAATTGATGGAGGAGAAAATTTCGCCTCTTTAGATCTAATTGATGAAATTCCCAGCTCATTTGGATTAATTACAATAGATTTAAGTGCTTTTGAAGCAGTTAATAATATTGATAATCTGTTATTAAAATGTAGATTAGATGGAGCAACGTCCTCTTCTGGTAACAACCGCTTTGATAATATACGTTTCACAGGTATTAATACCTCAGATGAGGAGGAAGAGTTTTTCACTCCGTTTACTTTAAACACAGTTGTTTTACCTTTTACAGAGGGTTTTGAAGAATGTACCACTGATTTTCCTGTCAACTGGAATGTAGTAACTCCTGTTAGGTCGAACCTAAACACTGAGCCATGGTTATGCTCTAATTTTGGACAAACAGGGTCTGGTTTGAGATCTAATGGTTTTGCAGAAGGAGCGCCTAGAGAGTTAGATTCATGGCTTATTTTTCCAAAATTTGCAGTGGAACAAAATACATTTGTAAAATTTGCTTTTGAACGTAGGTTTGATGGCATGAATCCTGAATTTTATGTTTCCAGTACTTTTGATGGCTCAGAATGGGATACCAATCTTTGGGAAGAACTGTTGGTAGATTTTCCAGCCGCGGCAGGAAGTGACGATATCTGGAATAATGTTTCGGTTGATTTATCCGACTATCAGGATTTGAATGTAGTGATAGCAATCAGATATATTTCCAATAGTTCAGGTGCCTCAAGAATCACCGTAGATGATTTTGATATCAGAACCTTAATTGATATTCCGGTTTCAGTTTCAGAAATAGAGTTTACGGAAGCGGTACTTTCAGGAAATTCTTCTGAGCCGCAATCCTTCAATATTCTGGAAACGGTAACTGGAGAGGATTTAACTTTAACAGCTTCTTCCTCTTTTGAATTAGCGGATGCAGTAGATGGCACCTTTGGTCCTACACTAAGCATTTCAGCAGCAGAATTAGCAACTGAAACCACTGTTTTTGTGCGTTTTTCACCCAACTCAGGGTTTAGTGGATTAGTTGAAGGAAATATTAGTTTCAGCATTAATCCTAATGTAAATATTGCATTAAGTGGATTAGAGCAAGGCACTCCTTTGCCTTTAGATTATGCAGAAGACTTTAATAATGTCAACTTTTTTGAGCAGCCCAACTGGCAAAGATTTCAGGAAGTAGGCAACCAGAATTGGCAAATAACCGACCAAACCAGGGACACTAATCGCCCATTTGTGGCTGTAATGAATGGTTTTGCAGGTGGTGCACAGGAAAATACTACCTGGTTAATCAGTCCGCCAATCAACATGGCCACTGAAGATGACTTCATTTTAATGACTTATGATACACGCTCATTTTTTAATGAGACTTTACCTGCTTTGAAGTTGATTGTTTCAACTGATTACGATAGATTAGCAGACCCTACAGACGAAGCTTATACCTGGACTGAGATCAACGGGCAGTTTCCCACCACTACTGGTGTTTGGACAAGCACCAACGATATTAATTTATCAGCCTACAAGAATGAGGAAAATTTAAGCGTGGCTTTCGTTTATACATCAAACCCTACAGATGGTGCTGCCGAATGGATGGTGGATCAATTTGAAATTTTGACGACTAATGAAGCCCCTGCACCGTTTCTATCTACCAATAATTTCTCCATAACAGATTATCACTTTGGTGTATTGGAGCCTGGAACTTCTTCAGAATCAAGAGATATTAGTATTGTAGGTCAGAATTTTCAATCGGATATTACTTTTACAGCAGATGCAGGTATAGAAATATCCACCGATGATGTTAACTTTTCCTCTACTCTGATAGTAGATGCGAACGACATAGCCACAAGTCCAAATTATACTTTAAAAGCCCGAATGACGGCTAATGCTGATGCAGAAGTGCTGGCACAGGCAGGAGGAATTTCTATTTCAACAGAGGGTTTGGCAGACCAGCGTTTTGGCTATTTTAACCATACCACAATTGAAAAAGACTTTACATTTGATGTAGTTACGTGGAACATAGAGTGGTTTGGTGATGTAGCTAATGCCACCACCAGCAATGCACAAGCACAATTAGACCGTGTTAAAACTATGATTTTGGATTTAGATGCAGATGTGTATGCCTTCCAGGAAATCACTAACCTGGAAATATGGAATCAGTTGGTGAACGAATTGGACGGCTATGCCGGAGTGGTTTCACCGGAAACTTCTAGAGGAGCCGAATTTTTTGAAGAGTCTCAAAAATTAACCTACCTTTTCAAAACGGCTACTGTTGATACACTAAGAACCAGAGCTCTTTTAACCGGAGTTGGTGTAACTACCGATTTACCTAATTATCCAGGAGAAGACCCCACAAGGTTTTGGGCCAGCGGCAGATTACCTTTTATGATGGACATCACCACCACAATTGATGGAGTGGAAAGAGAAATAAGTTTAATCAACGTGCATGCCAGATCAAATGGTGGAGGAGAATCATCAGGCAACCCGCGCTATGCTATGAGAAGATATGATGTGGAGGTTTTGTATGATTCCATTGAAGCTTATTATAGCGACAGATCCATCATTTTATTGGGAGATTATAATGATGATTTGGATCAGACAGTCGCAGATACCGGAACGGCTACTGTACCTGATTCGGGAGAATCCTCCTTCTTCAAATTCATGAATGATACAGAAAATTATAGAGGAACAACGGCTCCGTTGAGTGAAGCAGGTTTACGTTCTTTTATTTTTAATGAAAACGTAATTGATCATGTAACAATCAATAAAGGCTTATTTGATGATCATATTGTGGGTGCAGAAAGAGTGGTAATACCTTATGATTTAATTCCTGATTATAATAATACTGCTTCTGACCATTTCCCAGTAGAGGCCAGATTTAAGTTGGTGGCTGAAGAAGCACCTGTTTTAGCGATTACTGATGTACCCTCTTTAGAGCCGATAACGGTAGCATTTGCAACTCCTTTTGAGGCTTTGGAATTGCCGGAATCTATAGAAGTTGCTTTAGAAAACAGTACGGCTAGGCTGGTTTCCGTAACCTGGAATGAAAGCGATTATAATGGATCAGTAGCTGGCACTAACACTATCTCGGGGGCTTTAATTTTGGAGGAGGGTATATTAAATCCTTCAGATTTAACAGCATCAATTGATGTGATTGTAAGTGAAGATTTTGTAACCTCGGTGATGGAATTTGAACCTTTGGAAGTAGACCTGGGTACTTCGTTTAGTGATTTACAATTGCCAATTGAAGCACAAGTAACTTTGGAAAGTGGTGAAGCTGCAACATTAGATATCATCTGGAATTCTTCAGAGTATAATCCTAATACTGTTGGGAGTAATACCTTAATAGGAGAGCTGCAATTAACAGAAGGCATAACTAACCCCTCAAATTTAGCGGCATCAATTGAGGTAAATGTGAATCCGGACAATATTGTTTCTGTTGCAAACCTAGACACAATAGAAGTAGCATTTGCTACTTCAGTGGAAGCATTGGAATTGCCATCTGAGGTTGCTGTTACATTAGAGAGTGGCTCTTCAGGATTATTAGAGGTTATCTGGAATAAAAGTGTCTATAATGGCAATATTGTTGGTAATTACTCTCTAAGTGGAGAATTACAATTATTGCCAGGTATAGGTAATCCGTCAGAACTTACGGCTATAATTGTTGTAGTTGTTAAGGGAGCTGTGATCACAGAAGCAAGAGCTCTTGCCCCAATAGAAGTGGAGTTTGGTACTGCTTTTGAAGAGCTGGAATTACCCTCAACTGTCTTCGTGGCTTTACAAAATGGTGATACCACCCTATTATCTATCAGTTGGAACGATGCAGGCTATGACCCATCAGAAGCGAATAACTATACTATAATTGGCGAATTAGTGCTAACCGAAAATGTGACTAATCCTGACAATATAGTGGCCTCTCTTCAGATAACAGTATTAGAAGAAGTAATCTCTTCTGCTCGCAACCCGCAGTTAGATTTAGCCTTGGTGAATTACCCTAATCCATTCACTCATAGAACTACTATATCTTTTAGCACTGATAAAACAGGAAAAGTTAAGGTGAACATACTCGATATGATGGGTAGAACGGTGAGCACCATTTTGGATAAAACTTTAACCCCTGGCCAACACTCTGTTGATTTTGACAGGAATAGTTTGCCGGCTGGTGTTTATATCTATCAAGTAGAAACTACAGAAGTTTCTCAAATGAACCGAATGTTGGCGAAGTAATTATATCAACCTAAAATACAAAGGCCGATGATTTAAAAGTCATCGGCCTTTTCTTTTATAAAACTTTTCTGTGAGAAAAATTAACCAACGGAGGTTTCTTATTCAGCAATCATTGCTTGCAACAAGGTTCTCACCTCCTCATTATTTTCCACAGCGTATTTAGCAAATGAAAATCCGCTTCCCACCTTTATGGTATTGGCTTTTTCTCCTAAGGCTTCAAAAGTGTCCTCATCAGTTCTATCATCGCCAAAAGCCATAATAAAATCAGGATTAATACCTTTTATACGTTCTAAGGCTGCCTTACCTTTATTAATAGCCGAAGGTTTTACTTCCACCACATGATCGCCATCAATTACATCAAGCCCTTTATTAGACATAAAATGCTTCATATGACTTGAGAGCTCTCGTGACCTTAAATTACCCAAGCCCTTTTCCACTTTCCTGTAATGCCACACTAAGGTATGCTCCTTTTCTTCCAAAAATGATCCCGGAGTTCTTTGAATGTAAAACTCCATGATATCTCTGGCACCATTTTTCCATTCATTAGAGATTAAATCTGCATTTTCCTCCCAATCTCCTCCTTTACGTTTCACTTTAATGCCATGCTCAGCAATTAAATCAATATTAAATTCTGATAGCCAAAGTTCCAGTGTAGCGGCTTTTCTCCCACTTATAATTACGAGTTCCGCTTTTTTAGAAAGTACTTTTAAAATGTCTGTTAGTTCCTGATCTGGCGCACATTCCTCGGGGTTATCATTGAAAGGAACTAAGGTGCCGTCATAATCCAAAAAGATAATTGGGTCTTTAGCCTTCTTAAATTCAGTTACTAATTCAGATTTAATAGTGTCATCTAATTTTTTAGTTGCCATTGATGCTTGTCTTTCTTTTAAGTTTTTCAAATTACCTATAAATAAATCTACCCATTGGAAAATGGTGTATTTCTGAACAGTTTTTTGCATAATTTTCATGCGCCTTTTCTGCTCATCCAGAGGCATTTCCAGTGCGGTTTTGATTGACTCGACCATTTCCGACTCATCGTTCGGGTTTACTAGTATTGCATCAGATAACTCCTTAGCTGCTCCAGCCATTTCACTGAGTATTAAAACACCATCCTCATTTTCTCTGGAAGCGATATATTCTTTACATACTAGATTCATCCCATCTCTTTTGGGAGTTATCATAGCAATTTTACACATTCTATAGAAAGCAGACAAATCTTCCATTGGGTAGCTTCTATAATAATAATGGATAGGAACATAGTCTATCGTACCATATTTTCCATTAATATGGCCTACCAAAAACTCCACTTTTTCCTTAAGCGCCTTATAACTAGGCACCTTATCTCTGGAAGGTACTACTATCAAAAACAAAGAAACTTTCCCCTGATATTCCGGATATTTACTTAAAAATTTTGAAAACGCCTGAAGCCTTCCGGGTATTCCTTTAGAATAATCAAGCCTATCCATAGAAAGAATTAACTCTTGCTTGCCCAATGCTTTTCGGTAGGCCTCCTCATTGATTTTTGCCTGTTTGCTTTTGGCAGATTCTGCATATTTATCATAATCAATCCCCATGGGTAGAGAATCCACTTCTACCAACCTGTTTTTTACTAAAATTTGGTTCCTGTTATAACTGTAACCTGCCAGCCTATGGCAGCTACTTAGGAAATGGCGCATATCGTCATAAGTATGAAAACCAATATAATCTGCTCCAAGTACACCATTTAAAAGCTTTTTCCTCCAGGGGATCATTCTGAAAACTTCATAAGAAGGAAAAGGAATATGTTGGAAGAAACCGATAGTGATGTTTGGAAATTGTTTCCTTAGCATTTCAGGCACCAACAACAATTGGTAATCATGTACCCATACGGTGTCTTCTGGCTCTATCCATTTAGAGATAGCATCTGCAAACTTCTGGTTAGCCTGCTTATATGCTTCCCATTCACGGTCTTTAAAGCGCATATGATGAATAAAATAATGAAATGCCGGCCATAAAGTTTGGTTACTGAAGCCCAGGTAGAACTCTTGCACCTCATGTTCACTTAAAAACACGGGTCTCATATTACGGTTCATCAATTCCTTTTCTACCTGCTCTTCTTCATTTTCTTCTAAAGAAATTCCCGGCCAGCCTATCCAAATGTTATTTCCTTCTTTATATATGGAGCCTAATCCAGTAGCTAAGCCTCCTTCACTTGTTTTATATTTTAATTGATCATTCTCTTTTTCTATCCTAATAGGCAATCTATTAGATACTATAATGGTTTTTGACATAATTTTAGAGTTAACAGTTAAATTTAAGGCTAATTGCTTATTTTTCATACCTCTTTTTCAATTGTTTTTGAAAAAAGGAGCAATTCAGGGTAATGAAGGCTCAACTATTTTATACTTTGAATAATCATTACCAAACTTTCTTACTTGTTGTAACGGATATAAATTTTATTAAAACAGGAAATAAATTTATATCCTTTTTGTATCTTTTGGGTTGAATTTAAAAAGATGCTTAAAAAGAGAATTTTTGTCGGGTTGTTTATAAGTCTTGTTCAAATCTTGATTTTCTATCTGGTTTATAAAAACATGTGGATAGCAGAATCTGTTTTTGGATTTACATTAGAAAGAACTGTTTTTGAAAACCTATTTCTGGACTGGTTTGTAAGTGACTATGTTATAGTTTTTGCAGCACTTATTGTATTACAAAATATTTTAATAATTATTACCTGGCGGAAAAACTGGACATTAATACTCAGAATAATCACTTCAGTTTTACATGCATTGTTTTGGTTGGATAATATGCAAACTGTAAAGCAAGAGTCCATTATATTAGGAGTTGCCGGGCTAATATTAATTTGGATGGGCCCAATTATAGAAAGTGTTTTAATTAACTTATTTAATATTAAGCATCCCTATAGAGAAAGAGAACATTATGAGGATTTAGATATTCGGAAATAATGCAATCTTTTTACGCCCAATCCGTATAAAGTATAAGTCTATACTCTTTTATTAGATTCCACTCCTAATTTTGAGTTACAATTAAAACTTATTTAGATTGATTTGAGAAAGTTCGGGAAGATACTTTTATATATTTTTGGCGCTATTTTTTTATTACTTATTGTAATAATTGCTTCCTTACGTATACCTGCTGTTCAGCAAAAAATTACTGATTATGCTACAGGCTTTGTAAGTGATAAAACAAACACAAAAGTAGACATAGAGAGGCTTTATATTTCCTTTTTGGGAGAAGCCGTGATTGAAGGGATTTATCTGGAAGATCGACAACAAGATACACTTTTCTATTCTAAATCAATTTTAGTGGACATTGCCTGGAGATCCGCAATTTCAGGTAATATTATTGTTAAAAATTTCGAGCTAGAAGGTTTAAAAGCGAATGTATATAACACAGAGACAGATACCACATTCAATTATCAGTTTATAATTGATGCATTTGCCTCAGATTCCGCTAATGCTAAAAACGAGGCGAAGGCACAACAGAGCGATTCTACCCAGAATAATTCGGGCAGCAGTTTTAAAATCAAAAACTTCAGTTTAAAGGATATAAAACTTGCTTATAAGGATGCTAAAATAGGCCTTGATACAGATTTAAAGCTAGATAACTTAGCGGCATCTGTTGACGAGTTTAATTTGGATAGCCTCCGGTTTTCAATAAAGGAATTTAACTTGGCAGGAGTCGCGATGAATTATTCTCAAGCCAAACCTTTTGCGGAAACTGAGGATCCTGATGAAGTTAGCCAATTACCAATAATTCAGTTGAATCAATTAATCCTTAAGGACATTGAAATAAATTATGCCACATTATTTAATAGTACCGATATAAAAGGAGTTTGGAAAAACCTGGAGATAAATAACGGTCAGATTGATCTTAATAAAAACACTATTACTGTTGAAAATTTTATTTACCAACAGCCTTTACTGGCTATTCAATTAGCAGAACCGGATAACTCGCCAGACACCACTTCAACCAATAGCAAGGCAGAAGCTTTTCCATGGCCTGATTGGCAAATTGAAGTAAATCAATTTGATTTTAGTATTACAGAATTTGAACTCCATCAAGGTAAAAAACCTACGAGTTTAGGTAGCCAAAAATCCTTTAATGCTTCTCATTTAAGTTTTCAAGATTTTAATTTAAACCTAGAGCAATTAGCTTATGAGCCTGAAAAGCTAAATCTTCAGAAAATTAAATTTTCAGTGAAAGATTCAAATGCTTTTAATCTAAAGCAATTATCAGCTGCTATTAACATTAACAAAGAAGGTCTGGGAATAAAAAATTTAGTCTTGAAAACCGGTCGATCTTCACTTGAAACTACACTTAGCTTAAAATATGAAAGCTTTGATTCTTTGGTAGCAGGTAATTTAAACCAAACAGATATTGATTTAAAATTAGGCCTTGGTACAAAAATAGACCTTAAGGAGGCCTATTATTTTGCGCCTGAGTTGAAATCCGATAGTAATTATAGTTTGCTAGCCCGTTATCCGGCTAAAATTTATGGTAATTTGAAGGGAACTACTGATAAATTGAATATTAGCCAGCTAAAGCTTTTTTATGGTAATCATTTAGATGTAGCTATTGATGGTTATGTAGAAAAGTGGTTGTCGGGAGAGGGTATTTCTGTGGTTTTAAATAGTATTCGTTTAAAAGCTAAAACCTCTGATTTTGCTGGTTTTATTCCTCAAACTTACCCTGATTATTACCCTCAAAAAATCAATTTAACAGGCAAGGCTTCATGGATAAACGGGGAAGCAAAAGCTGATATACAAGCGTTTTTAGATGAGGTGATGAAATTAAATTTTGCAGGAAACTTTAACACCAACACGCCGGAAGCGTATGATTTAACATTAAAAGCAAAAAACCTGGCATTAGATAAATGGCTACAGGATACTGCATCTTTTGATAAAACAGATCTGAAGCTTACCGTAAAGGGAAAAGGGCTGGACTTATATACCATGGATACCAAAGTTGAGCTAAAGCTGCCCAACTTTCACTATTTAGAAAATGAATTTAATCCCATTGCACTAAATGCGGAGCTGATAAACAACCAACTTTCTCTTCAAACGGGCTACAGTAATTCCGTATTAGATTTCAGCCTAGATATAAATGGTTATATTGACAGCCTACAGCAGAACCTACAACTCAAAACGAAAATTAACAGGCTTAATTTATTAGCTTTTGGTATAGCTGATTCGTTAAGTTTCTTAAAAACGGATATCCTTGCTAATGTTAAGATAGATGATAAAGAGCAATCTGGGGATCTTTTTTTGTCAAACTTTTCAATTGGCACTGAAAATGAAGCCTACCCTTTTGACAGCCTCAAACTAGTTATGTTTAACAGTGCCGACTCAGGCATGGTAAAATTAAATTGGGAGAAAATAGCTTTTAAGCTCCAAATTAATAAATCACTTCAAGCTATATCTAATTTAAATTTCGATCTTCGAAGTATAATGGCTCTTGAGTTTTTTAATGAAGATAGCCTCTCCAATGATTTGCATTTTGATTTCACGTTTGATGCCGCTTTGAGTAATAACTTGATGAGGTTTATTCCGCTTGATTTATATTTCGATCCTATCAGTATAAAAGGCGACTTTGCAGAGCAAAAAGATCATGTGGAAGTCCATGTTGACATGCCATTCCTGCATTTTCAGGATATAGATATAGACAGTCTGCGGGTTGATATCATTTCTGATACCAATAATCTGGAATCTACAGTGGCAATTAAGAGGATAACTTCTAAATTATTCAATATTTACCCTACACTCTTAAAAGCCAATGTAAATGATGAAAAGGCGTTGTTTAAACTTTTTATGGAAGATGAAAACGCGGATAGTCTATTTCATATCAACGCCAACGCAAGCAATAGTAATGACTCACTCAATTGGAATATTGTTTCTGAAAATCTAATTCTTAATGGAAAACCATGGAACATGAATAAACAGAACAAAATCACCTATAAATCTGGTGTTCCGGTCATTAAGAACTTAGTTTTTGAAAGAAATCAGCAAACTTTCGGTATTCATACTGAAAACTCCAATGATTCTATTACCGCTTTGGTTTTAGATTTTCAAAACTTCAGATTAGGCAACTTTTTTGCAATAATTGATGCGGAAAATAGCCCTATAAAAGGAAAATTGGATGGCGATATAAAATTACTGAATATCAATAATCCTTTAGAACTGCAGGCAACAATCTCTATAAATGAATTGCTTCTTATGGAAGAGGAAGCAGGTGATTTAAAAATTAATGTTTCACCACAGGAAAATGATAGGTATGGTTATCAGTTGAGTTTTGAAGGGCCCATACAATTGGAAAGCAATGGTTGGTTTAACAGCTCAGAAGACACGCTTTTTTATGATTCTAAAACCGACATTAAGAAAATATCTATACCCTTTATTACTTCCTTTGTAAAAGATTTTGTTAGCGATGGTTCGGGCTCTTTATCCGGAGAATTTAAAATAAATAACATAAACCAAAATAAATTACAATATGCGGGTAATCTCAAGTTTTCTGAGGCCTCAATTGTTTTGTCTGCTTTAAATAATAGATTGAAATTACCTAATGAAACTATTACACTTGAAAACGAAAAAGTGACTTTAGAAAACTTCACTTTAGTAGATGAACAAGGACAAAAAATGATTTTGGAAGGTACGATTAAGACTGCAAATTTGACTAATCCGGATATAAAATTGAGACTAAAGGCTAATAATTTCCAATTGCTTAATTCTCAAAAATCTGATAATGAATTGTTTTTTGGAAAGGTTTTCGCAAATCTGGATATAAATTGGGAGGGTGCTTTAGATGCCGCTAAAGTACGAGCAGATGTTCGTATTAATGAAAATACAGACTTTACTTATATCATTCCGGAATCTGAGGCAGATTTAGTTGAGTCTGAAGGGATAGTAGAATTTAAAAGCCCTTACGAATCCTTAGATACTGTTATTTATGATAGCCTTAACACTACTGCCAGTATGGGTACCACGGGAATAGAGCTTAGCGCTAATATTAAAACTGATAAAAATGCCGCCTTTAAAATTGTGGTAGATGAACGCAGAGGAGACTATTTAACTGTGAAAGGAGAAACCAATCTTAATTTTCAATTGCGCAAGAACGGAACAACAAATTTAACCGGTAATTATGAAGTTAACAGTGGTTATTATCAGCTAAGCTTGTATGATTTAGTAAAAAGGAAATTTGAAATGAAAAAAGGTAGTAGAATCAGCTGGTCTGGCGACCCTACAGGGGCTGATTTAAATATCACAGCTTTATATAATGTAGAAACGGCTGTAAGTAGTTTAATGGAAGCGCAAACTTCACAGCAAAGTCAAACAGTAAAAAACCAATTCAGGCAAAGTTTTCCGTTTATTGTGGAGCTTTATGTAAAAGGTTCAATATCGAAACCAGAAATTTCTTTTGGCTTAGACATGCCCGAATCCGCAAGAGGAGCATTAGGTGGTAATGTTTATCAGCAGGTTCAGGCAATCAACAGTAATGAATCTCGATTAAACAAACAGGTGTTTTCTCTTCTTGTTTTAAATCAGTTTTTCCCTGCAGGAAGTGATTCTGGAGGACCAACCTCAGAATCAGTTGCCAGAAATAGTGCAAGTCAGATTCTTTCTAACCAATTAAATAAATTAAGCGGAAAATATGTAAAAGGTGTGGATTTAGATTTAGGCCTAAATAGTTATCAGGATTATGAGAGTGGTACCGCCCAGGATAGAACCCAATTAGATGTAAGCCTAAGTAAGTCATTATTTGATAACAGAGTGAGAGTGAAAGTGGGGAGTCAGGTTGATTTGGAAGGGGAACAAAGACAGACTCAAGGAGCCTCAGAGGTTTTAGGAAATGTTTTGGTAGAATATTTGCTTACAGAAGATGGAAGGTTTATGCTTACTGCCTTCCGTAAAAATGAATGGGAAGGATTTTTAGATGGCCAGGTGATCATTACCGGAGGATCGATTAAATTTACTCGAGAATTTAATGAGTTGAAGGAATTATTTAGAAAGGAAGAAGAAGAAAAGACCCAAAAAGAAGAAGAGAATAGGAATGAATAAATCTTTTATAAAACATATTGCCTTTTATATTTTCCTTATCAGTTTTTTGTCTGCTTGTAACACGTTAAAACATTTACCGGAAGGCGAAAAATTATATGTAGGTGCGGACATATCTTTTGAGGGGAAAACACCAGGGAGCTATAAAAAGGAAATTTTGGGTGAAATTGAAGACCTAACCATCCCTGAACCCAATAAAAAGATATTGGGTATTCGCTTAGGACTATGGGCTTATCAAAAGGTTGAGAGAGATAAGGCGGGTTTTTATTCAAAATTCGTTAATAAAAAGTTAGGGGAAGAACCAGCTCTTATGAGCGATGTAAATATGGATGCTGTTGAAAAATTGATGTATAATAGGCTGGAAAATTTAGGCTATTTTAATAGCCTTATTAATTCCGATACTACGCATAGAAAAAAAACGGGGGATGCCTCATACGAAATTCAGACTGGAGGTAGAATTTATATTGCTGATTATAAATTTAAAAATACAGGTGATTCCGCTATTGATACATTGGTGTTATCTCACCTTGCAAAAGAAACCAAAATTAAAGAAGGCTCTACCTACACATTGGCAAAACTGACTCAGGAAAGAGAGAGTTTGTCTGTATTACTTAGGGCACATGGGTTTTATTATTTTAATGAAAAGTTTTTTCGTTTTACTGTAGATACGCTTGATACAGAAGAGGTTAATAAAGGTAATCTACTATTAGCAGTAAAAAATTCCACTCCGGAGGAGTCCTTATTGAGATATAAAATTAATGAAATAGTGGTTTATCCGAAGTACTCCATTAAATCTGATAGTGCCCACGACTCAAGTGATAGTACCACTTATGAAGGCGTAGATTTTATTCAGGAAGAAGAATTTTTCCTTCCGGACAGAATGTATCCCTATCTTCTTGTTAAGGAGGGCGATTTTTACAATATTACCAACGAGGAAAATACTAATAGGAGGCTAAGCTCGCTGCAAACCTATCGTTTTGTAAATATAAGGTTTGAAGATGATTCATTGAAAAGAAACGGGTATGGTCTGTTAAACACCTCCATATTTCTATCCCCTATGAATAAACGTGCTGTAAGAGCAGATTTGCAGGCCGTTTCCAAATCCAATAATTTCATAGGCCCAACATTAAATCTGGAGTATACTAATCGCAATCTTTATAAAGGTGGTGAAGCCTTTACCCTGAGAGGAAAAATTGGTTATGAGGCACAATTGGCTCGAGGGGAATTTTCAGGTTTAAGCAGTTTTGAAACAGGTTTACAAGGCGAGTTAATGGTGCCCAGACTTATTGCTCCGTTTCACTTAGAAACTAAATTCAGATACTCCATTCCTAAAACAAAAATTAAATTGTCTTACGATTTGTTGCAGAGAGTTAAGTTGTTTACACTACATTCTTTTCTTGCGCAGTTCGGATATGAATGGACGGCCAATGCTTTTGTCACTCACACTATTAATCCAATTTCAATTAACTGGATTGATCTTACAAAAACCAGCACCCAGTTCAACAAGGTGTTGGATGATAATCCAATTTTGAGATTAAGTTTTGAGCAACAATTTATAGCAGGGCTAAATTACAGTTTTCAGTATAGCAAATTGAATAGACCAGATCAGATAAGTAGGTTTTTTGTGCAGTTTAATGCTGATTTAGCCGGAAACACCATCTCTCTGGCGCAAAATATAGCTGGAAGAACCGGTGATGAGCAAAGGCTTTTCGGACAAAGGTATGCACAGTATTCTAAATTTGATGTAGATGTAAGGCATTACCTCAATACAAGTAAAGAAGGGCGTTTAGTAGCTCGGGTTTTTGCGGGTTTTGGATTTCCTTATGGGAATTCGAATAGTCTTCCATTCGCAAAACAGTATTTCTCAGGAGGACCCAATAGCTTAAGAGCCTTTAGAATTAGGTCTGTGGGTCCGGGTTCTTATGTGCCTGATGACCCATTGAGTGCAGGAGCCTTTTTTGATCAGGCTGGGGATATTAAATTGGAAGCCAATCTTGAATACAGGTTTCCTATCGTTTCAGTTTTGAAAGGAGCTGTTTTTACAGATGCAGGAAATGTTTGGATGAAAAATGAAGATGATAGAGGAGGTAAATTTGGTTCTGAGTGGTTCAATCAAATTGCGGTAGGTGCCGGGATAGGTTTAAGGGTTGATATCGACTTTTTTGTTATTCGATTAGATGTAGCCACGCCTTTGAGATTGCCGAGTAAAACAAATGATAATGAAGCAGCGGAGTTTATCTGGCGCCAGAATTTCAATTTTGGCGATAAAAGCTGGCGTCAGCGAAATATTGTTTGGAATTTTGGTATTGGCTATCCTTTCTAAAATATCTTAATTCAACTAAACAAGCAGTATTTATCCTGAACTTTTCACCTTAGAAATATAGGTGCAAAAGCCATCTGGATGTCAGTTTTATTCAACCGTAGCTTTAGCGAAGGTTGAAAAAAAAAGCCCTCACATTTCTAAGAAATACAAAGGCTAGTTAACCTAAACATGCTGTAGGAGAAGGATTCGAACCTCCACGAAGCAGTTAGACCTGTAAAATCCGATCAACTGTAAAGTAAAATAGGGTGGGCTTAGCAGGCTTTATCCTGAACTCTTCAGCAGCTTTGTAGGAGCACATGAATAATATCTTGGTTGCATATTAGGTTTTAAATATTAGATTAAATGCTGGTCCAAATAAAAAAAGTAGTAGGCTAAAAACATAAAAGCCGCTGTATTTATAAAAAACAGCTTGTCCCGACTGATCGGGACGGCTAGTTAACCTAAACATGCTGGTCACGTCCTGAAATAAGTTGACACAATTTGATAATAAATTGTAAACTTAAATCAGGACAAAAATGAAAAACAGTAAGATTTACTCCGATTACTTTAAACGGAAAGTTGTTGCAGAGGTATT
>JBBSPJ010000028.1:0-19586 GCA_038258905.1 Cytophagales bacterium | reverse complement strand
GCATTTGAATATCTCTCAGTTAACTTATCAATAGATTTTTTAGGAGCATAAATATCAAATGCTACACTAAATGCAGTCACCTCAGCTTTAATTTTTCGAAAAGCTAAGTTCTCATTATCGATGAATGCGAATAAGTAATCTTTATTGTTGCACCATTTCCTCCATTCTTTAGCTACGTTTTTCGGTAAATTTTCCATTTTGCTAAACTTACTAGATGGGAGATAGCCAAATATTTTTACTAGAACAGGAAATACTATATTCCAAGTAGTCCACATCTTAATTTTTGAAATTCCATTCCAATTTCCCCAATAACCATTTTGAGCACATACCAAAATTATTTTTTGGGCAGTAAGTGACGCTTTTGTAAGTCCGATTATTTGTCCGCCTATGCTATGTCCCAAAATATTTATTGGTATGTTTGGGTATATTTTAGCAGTATAATTAATTACGGCCTTTAAATCATTGGTGCCCCAATCACTCATTGAAGTTTTTATTTTCTTAATATCTGTTTTTAATGAATGTCCGATTCCTGAGTAATCAAATGTTGATACAGTAATACCATTTTGTTGAAGATAACTAGAAATTTCTCTGTAAAACTCTTGCTTCACTCCAGTTGCTGAGCATATTATAAGTATTTGTTTAGGTTCTTGTGCTTCATAGAAACTAGCATGAATCAAATTTCCGTTTTCAGAAGCTATTTCAAAATGTTTTACCATTTTATAAATAATTGATAAAGTTATTTTTTAAGTTTTTTTAATTATAATTATTCATCAAAAAGCAATATTAGCTTTCCATCATCTAACTCTTGTTTCCAGATTCTTCTATTTATTTGATCAATAAAATGAATTGTTTTGGATTTTTTATAAAGTACCGTTACTATAAACACTGGCCTTAACCCTGAATTTTCGGTTTGAAAATTTTTAGACTTTACTTCTAAAATTTGAATATCAGTAAAGCTTGTGTTACAATTCGGATTAAAATCATAAACCAAAAGTTCTTTTTTATAACCTTCTTTTAATGGTAGCCACCGAATGATATTTTGATAATTAGGAATCTCATTATTATTTGATAGATTTTTCATATTTTCAATATGTCAACATTCCACTAATGGAATGACCAATTATAACTTTGTTTATTGTTGTTTTCGCTTTTTCATTTAAAGTTTGAATGTCATTGGTATTTGTTTTTGGCCTTTTGGACTTTTCGCCAGAATTATTACAGAGTGCATAAATACTGTTGAAATAAATTTTATTTACAATATGTTGTATTTCTTGATTCTGATAATGTTCGATTAGTTCAGAAGTCTTTTCGAATGATATATAAACAAGGTTTGTTTTTTTTTGGAAATACCCAACATGATTATTTGGTGATACGCTCCCATTAGCTAAAACATATTCTGTTTCACATTTTGTATATTCAGCGAATAAAAATTCAACGAATAAAATACTGATTAGAAATACAGATGATATATTTAAGATTAGGGATGTTTTCATGGGGTGTGAAGTTTTATTCCATTGTTTACTTAATATATTTAAAAGAGGATTTATATTTGAAAGATTCTGATAGGATATTACTCTTATCGAACTTTATTGCACATAAATAGGAAGCTTTCCGGAGGATGTGATAGACCATTGTTTGAGCTCAACACCAAAGTTATTTGTTCTGGTATGTTGACCACTAATTTTCCATTAACCAAAGTGATATTTTCTAATTTATTAGTGTCCTATGATTTATAAATAGCATTACTCCCATCTTCATTAATTATTAGACATTGAATATCAAGATATTTTAATTGATCGTCCTTAACAGTGGTATTTTCAGATTTTATAATATAATTTCCCTCTGTACTAGTATTAAAAGAAACTTGAAGATTTGAGGCTAAATAAGCGCCGTTGTCCGAAGTTATATTAGACTCAATACTTATTATAGTAAAGGGTTTTCCATTTGTATATGACGTATTTTCTTGAACTGAATTAGATCTTGAATATACATACTTATCAAGTATCCAATTGTTTTCACCAAGTATGTTGGGGATTGGAATTTTATTTTCATCCTCGTTACTTTTATTACAGGAACTTGAAAATATAGTAACAAGTAATATTATGCATGTGGATGGGAGTGTTTTTGTTTTCATATCTTAAAAAGATTATAATGGTTTGCTATTAAAGTAATTTTATAATTAGATAATTTTTACCACAGGATAGGTTCAAGGTTTTCACACCCGCTTGTATTGATTTGCTTTAATCTCCTGCAATCAAGACAGCTAAAATGTACCAAGCTTTTTAAAAATTTAATGTCGACTCTATTTATGGGGTTGTAGGATAATGTTATAAATTCTATATTTTCTAATTGTTTAAAATTGGCTTGTATTAGTTGGTTTTTATCTAACCACAAACTTTTTAGATTTAAACAAGAATCAATATTTACCTGTTTCAATTGACAGTCTGTAGCGTGGATTTCTTTTAAAGATTTAAGGTTACTAACATCAAGAGTTGGACAGCGTGTATTATCAACCCATATCTCTTCCAAATCTGTATATTGCTTAAAATCTATGTTTATATATAGATTGGGGTTATTTTGTAAAAAAATATGCTTTAGCCTTTTAAGACCATCGATATTAACCTTGTTAAGTTCATTGTTGCCCGCATATAAATATTGAAGTTTTGTTAAAGCAGTGAGGTCCAAAGTTTTGATTTTGTTGTAGTAGCAACCAAATTCTTTTAGATTTTTAAAATGTTCTATACCGTTAATAGATTCGATTCCTTGATTTTTGACATATAAGACATCAATTTTTTCCGCCTCTGAAATTTCAATTTCACTATTATTATTTAAGTCAAAACCTTGAGTTAAAAGCTCTCTTTTAAAATTTGGGTCAGAAAATTTTATAATCTGAGATGACGCATTGAAAATACTCAGCAATGCAAAGAAAAACATTATCATAATAGACTTCATGAGTGATTAATTTTGGATAATTACTTCAACAGTTTGTCCATCATTCGTAATCTCTGCGATTCCTGACATATGATACTGTTTTGATTTGTTATAGGTATATTCCTGAAATATTGGGGGACCTGAAATATAGGATCCTTCAAATGTTACACCCTCCTGACCCACATAGTATGCCCCTTTTTTCTCTTTGGTTTTAGTAACATAACTTTCGATATAATATTTACCAGGCCTTAAATTTGTAAACTTGAAGGTTTTTGCATCTTCAGAAATGGTAATCAATCTATATGAAAGAGCAAGTGGGGACATACTTGCTCTTTTTTTCCCCTTTTGACCTAATTGATTTTCAAGAGCCAAATACTCTTCGATATAAGGTGTCAATGGGAATAGAAATATTTTTACGTAATAGCCAACTGGTTTATTATTAACAAATGCAGCTCCGTTAATAACCGAAGTACCTGTGTCGTCTAATAGTTTTGCCGCTAAATCGCTATCAAATGGTGTTTTAGGATAAACCAATTCAATATTTTTTTGTGAAAAAGAATTGGTTATTGCAAAAACGAAAAGAAGTATTAGAATATGAAATTTCATGATTAATGTGACATTATTTTATTATATCCAGCGGTATGGTTTTTTTAAACCATATTTTTCAATACTTTAATTGTAAGGTTCAAATTTCGTTTAAAATGAAGTGTTTTTCGACCTTCCTTGAAAGTTCGGACTAGATTACAGCTTAATAATTTATTTTTTTTATAAAAAACTATGTATGAAAGGTAGTTTTCATTTTATATCAAGTTTTTTCAATCTTTTTTTTAATTTAAATTCCCATTTGTAATTAATATTTTCCTTTTGCACAATTAGAATCGGTGAGTGCTGAATAAAGATTTAAAACCCAAACATTTTTATCGCATTATATAATAAGACTTAGTTTCTTCAATGAAAAGTTCAGGGAAGAGAACTATTTTTATTAATAATTAATTAAAAACTGTATTCAAATTCTAGACCTTGTCCCATCAATTATGTTTATTCCAATTTCTATCTTTTTTCGAAAAAATCCTGAGATATTCGAGTTGATATGCAAAAACTAAACAACCGTTGGTACGGGCTAATTTTAAAAGTAAAATCAATAGAGATTTGGCGAAAAATTTTTATCAATCTGACTGAATAATTTTAATATATAGGGGCTCTAATGATAAATGATTTTCCTTATTTCTTAATATTGTATGTTAATTGCTTTTAGAATCAAATATTTAATAATAAAAATTAATATTTCTTGACTTTTGTCAAGAAATGGCTTTGACTGTAAAAAATCCCCCACCTTTGAAGTAAGGGGAATATTATTAAGAGATTATCAAAATTTTTGAAATTAAAAATTGAATGGGTTTTCATTTGTAAAAGTCAATTAAATGGAAGAACCCAAACACAAGCTTAATTAATGTTTTCTTTTTCTTTCAATTCAGATTGCATATTCTTAACTGCATCTTCAATAACCTTTGGCTGGTCTTGATTTATATAATGCGAGCTATTGGGAACTAAAATTTGTTTGCTATTTGTAGATAATTTTAACATATCGCGCTGCATTTTATTCCAGGCATTAACCATTTCAGTGCTAAGGATACTATCCTTTATGAAACTGTCAAATCGATTTTTATCAGTAGCACTAATTACATAGAGCGGAGTATTACCAAAGTTTTTAATCTTTTTGGCCTCTTTTTTTATAAAGGCATTTTGCTTTCCCTCTTCGAGAATTCCATAAGCACTTTTGTGAAGTAAGGCTGGCATTACTATGTTTTGATATTCATATTCCTTTGTTTTTGGAAACATATCATTAAAAATAACTCTAGCAAGACCAACTGAATTTGCAAATTTAAGAAAACCTTCTGGCAGGCCTTGGTTAACCATAGCGTATAATTCAGGAGATAAATACTCTTCATCATTTGGACATTCACTATCTATAAGGATTATACCTGCAACCTCTTTCGGATATTGATCCATATAGAACCTAATTAGCATACCTCCAAGGGAATGACCTACGAGTATGTAAGGCTTCGGCGCGTTTATTTTTTCAAGTAAGAGATGAAGTTCTTCCGCCATTTTTTCTCCACTTTTTGGATTATCACCTCTTTCGCTCCATAAAATTCCTGCTCTATCATAAGAGATTGTTGTTGCAAACTTTGATATTTCATTTTGTAAATTATGCCACTGCAAGTGTCCTGTAGGGTCCAAGGCCGTTTCAAAAACTACGGTTGGGCCAATTTCTCCTTGCTTTAAATAATGTAGCTTATGACCGCCGATATTTGCAAATTGACCATCAGGAATAATTTTTTCTCCCTTTGATCTGGAAACGTACTCATAAATAACTCCAGTTATTAACATAGTGCTAATTAGAAGAAAAATTCCAAAAAGTATTTTTTTTATCCATTTCAATGTTTTCATTTTTAACATTTTATAAGGTTCTAGTATATTATGTACATCATATTTTGATTCTAATAATATACTAAGAAGTAGTTATTAATTTTTTTGAACTTAAATAATAGTTGCCCCTATCCTCATTTATATAAATTAATATAGAGGCATTCTATTTTGCTATTCAACCGTATAAGTTCGATTTTCTATTTCCCCCAATCGAAAATATCCTAATGCATAATTATCCGGATTCGTTTCATTTATTATGTTGCCTTTAATTTTTACTGGAGGTGTACCGAATATTCCACCTACATTCGTGTTTAAAAGAAGAACATTCATATAATTATAATATGACTTTGAAATTCCGAAGAGGGAAATGTCAATATTGCTTCCAGTTTCTAAATCAGGATGTGTATATAGGGTAGATATTTTATTTCCCTCACTAAATTCGTCCTTCAAAACTTCATATATAGGGAAAACATTAAAAGCAGATTTAAATTTAGATAGGTAAAAATTTTCCTGTGATGGAAAATCATTAAAATTAACTTTTATGCCAATTTCATCACTATTGATTCCAAGATCATTTTTTTGTTCTATATCTATTATCTCTGGCGTAGCCAATAGTTTCTCATTAGCAGAGTATGACTGTCCATTATAGATAACAGTGAGGTAGTAAGTTTCCCCTATTATCGGAATAAAGTTATTACAAGTATATCTTCCTGTACTGGCAATGGGGTTCATTTCTTCAGAGAATGTAAAGGTTGTATTTGAGGTATTGGTTACAAAAACTGTGGCTCCCGTTACTTTCGGAATTTCATTATTGTAAAATCCAGTAGATGTAGACAAATTAATAGTTTGAACATTTCCAGATGTTCCTTTTTCCCAGTTTATATTTGCGTCAATAACAAGTCGGGGAGCTTCTGTATCCAAATCGACATCAATAACGTCTTCACAACTAACAAGTAAGAGTAGCGAAAAAAATAATATTAGGTTTTTCATTGTTTTAAAATTTAAAATTATAAGTTATACTGGGCACTATGCCGAAAATTGAATACTTAACCGCTTCGTTTATACCTGTATCCTCATTTTGGCGAAAATCAATTGAGGTTGCATTTTTATGATTATAGACATTGTAAATACTAAAAACCCATTCACCTTGCCATCCATCTTCCTTTTTAGGTTTGGGTATATATGTGGCTGAAATGTCCAAATGGTGGTAGGCAGGTAGCCTGTCTTTATTACGATCGCCAAAGCTTGGGACATTAATGCCTTGATATTGATATTGACCCGTTGGGTAAGTAACTGGGCGTCCCGATTGTAAACTTAAAATTGATCCAAAACTCCATTTTTCATTTCTTTTATAGGTGGCTGTTACTGCCAAATTGTGTAATTTATCATAGCCAGATTTGTACCATTCCCCATTGTTAATTCCGATTTCATTGTCCGTTCTTCCAGGTGTTTTTTGCTCTGATTTTGATACCGTATAGGATATCCAACCTGTTAATTTACCTGAGTTTTTTCGCAGCATCATTTCAAGACCATAGGATCTTCCTTCACCATTAAGGACAACTTGTTCAATTGCTTCATTGGCAATTAGTTCTGCACCATCTATATAATCTAATCGATTTTTTATTTTTTTATAAAAAGTCTCAACTTCCAGAGAATAGTTATCATCATTAAAGTTTCTAAAATAGCCTAGGGCTATTTGATCCAAAATTTGAGGTTTCAGAAAGTCATCACTTGGTGCCCAAATATCTAAAGGTGTAGGCGATTGTGTGTTTGAAATTAAATGAAGGTATTGTGTCATTCTATTGTAGCTAGCTTTAACCGATTGATCTTCTTTAAATGCATACGAAACTGAAATTCGTGGTTCCAGATTATTGAAACTTGCGATTGTTTCATTTTTGTCAAAACTTTTTATGCCAGTTGGTGTTGCCTTTTCATAAATTTCAAATTCCGGATTGTAGATTACTGCCTGGTTATTTTCATAAACATTAATATCTTCTTTACCTAATCTATAAAAAAGACTATAACGAACTCCATAATTTACTGTTACAGTTTCGGAAAGCTTTTGATCGGCATCTATATAGACGGCTGGTTCGAGCGCATATTTTTTCGCCAATTGACGACGAATTATTCCAGAATCATCACCAGTAGGTCTTATCAAACCTGGATTAAATTCGTAATACTGTGCGTTTATACCATAGGTTAGTTTTGTAGAATTTCCAAGGTAATGTTTGAAGTCATACTTAAAATTAAAATTTTGTATACCACTATCCCACTTAAAACCTAGAACGTCAAATTTTAATCCATAATAATAATCACTATATATAAGAGAAGCATTAGAAAATAATTTTTCTGAAAATAAATGATTCCATCTTAGGTTAGCCGTAGTATTTCCATAGGTATTAACAAAAGCTTCGTTCAAATCAAATAAATCTCTGCCAAAATAACCAGAGAGATATAAAGTATTATTTTCATTAAGTTTGTAATTAACTTTTGTGTTTAAATCATAAAATGAAGCTGAGTTATTATTGTCTGAAAGCTTTAAGAAAAGGTGTCCATAAGATGCTCTTCCGGCTAATAGAAATGAGCCTTTTTCTTTAACTAAAGGACCTTCTGCCATTAACCTACTTGAAATTAAACCAAGTCCTCCAGAAAAATTATACGTTTCATTATTTCCATCTTTTTGGTAGATGTCTAAAACAGATGAAAGCCTTCCACCATACCTTGCTGGAATCCCACCTTTGTATAATTTCATATCTTTAATTGCATCAGAATTGAATACTGAAAAGAATCCGAACAAGTGGGATGAATTATATATTGTTGCCTCATCAAGTAATATGAGGTTTTGGTCGGCACTCCCTCCACGAACGTTAAATCCACTAGCAGCTTCTCCAGCGTTAGAAACTCCAGGTAATTGGAGGATAGATTTTATAATATCTACTTCTCCCAATACAACCGGCATTTGTTTTACCGTTTGGATCGATAATTTGTTAGCGCTCATTTCTGCATTTTTGATATTGACTTTTCTTCTTGTTTCTGAAATGACAACTTCATCAAGATTTTCACTTTCCTCAGTTATAGAAAAATCTTTTTTTGTATTTTGTTTTAAATCAATTTTCTCGTTGTATGTTTCAAAACCCATATAGCTTACGTTAACAGTATAAGATCCACCTGGGATAGTTAATGAATAAAAACCATATTCATTAGTGCTTGTTCCTATTTCAAGTTCTGGGATATAAATATTTACTCCAATGAGTGTCTCTGTAGATTTTATATCTTTTATGGTTCCGTTTAGGGTATATTTTTCCTGTGAATGGGATATAAAAGAAACTAATAACACGGTTATCAGCAATAGTTTTATTTTGATTTTCATTTATTATAATTTTAAAAGATTAGTATAATTAAAAAAGGGGCATTTGGGTGTAAAAAATACTTATGACTCTTGCAGAAACTCTTTGATTTAAGTCAAAAAAGAGCACTAGTAATCGACACTTTTCTTCATCTTAACACTTAGAAATTAACTTTACACCCTCCTTTAGTACCTGAAAATTTAGACAGATGCTGCTAATCAAACAATCAAATTTTTGATGCCTTTAGTTTTATGCCCCCTTTAAAGTTTCTGGATAATTTTTTATTTAAATTTTCTTACATATCCCAATTTTAAATAGTAGGGCACGAAATTATTCGTTTTAAAATCTTGTTCAATATTTCTCCCAACGTTTAGGTTTAGGTCGTTGTTCCCAAACGAATAACTTGATTGTATTCCATAGAAGAAATTACCTCCAGTTGGGATATACCAACCGTCTTTAATGGAAGGATTGTATTCCTTCATACGATCACCGTGTTTTACATTTGTAACAATTGCCTTATCAAAACCAAATTCTCCAGCAATATGCCATGTGGGTTTATAATAGCCAGATACTGCAGTGAATTCACTTCCAAAATTGAGAAATCTTGCATTTTCACTTCCGTACCTTCTAAAAACTCCATAAACTTTTGCTGTTGTTGAAAAATCTCCAATACTTAGGACTTCAACTTGACCCCCTAATTTTGTTTTAAGATCATCAAAAGGTTTATTTCCGAATGGGAGGGATAACTCCGTGTTTAAAACAATAGGTAATTTTGTATTTAATTGGTAACCATAGCCGAATGCGAGAGTTGTACTATAGTCAAGGCCTATACTTATATTAACCAAATGCTTTTGTTCTTTGGATAAACTTTTCCAGTTAATGTTTTGGGAAAAAAGGTTTAAAGAGGCTGAAAAAAGCAATACAGCCAATAATCTTGATTTTATCATTTTATGCATTTTTTTAATTAAGAGCGTTAAGATATTCTAGAACTTTAGGGTAAACATTCTCCCACTTGAAGTAGATCATTTCGTGTCCAGTACCATCAATTCTTTGAATTTCGGAATTCGAAAAATAGTCGGCCTCTTTTTGGGCAAAGGACAAACCGTAAGATTTGTTTTTTTGACCGTATATCAACAACACCTTTGTAGTGTATTGATTTAGGTTCTTTGTAAAATCGAATCCGTCTTTCTCCGCTAAATCACCCAGACTATTCAACACAACAGCTCCATTTCTCCAGAATGGAGAAGGACCTTCAATTCCTTCATCATTATTTTCCGCATAGGTAAATGAAGATAAAACTGCCAACTTATAATCGAGTACTTCGTGCTGATTCTCAGTCCCAGTAAAAAATTGATCTAGGTATAGTGCATCATTAGTTGCTTCAGAAAAAAGTGAAAGTCTTCTACTATTTTCTTGATATTCTTTTAGATCATCATAGTTCATACCTCCGGCTTCAGCCAATATTACACCCGAAATTCTTTCTGGATATGAATTTATATATGAGGTTGCTAAAATAGCCCCCCAAGAATGACCGAAAAGAAAGACCTTTTGATCTGGTGAAGTCTTATAGTATTCAATAACTGCTGTAAGATCATCTCTTGTTTGCTGAATACTAAATGTATTCTTATTATGTCGTTTGGAGAGACCGGCACTTCTTTGGTCAAAGAAAACAACATAATATCCATCATCAGCCAATTGTTTAACATTTAAACCGTTGCGATAATCTCCACCGGGGCCACCATGCAAAAACACCAACATCGAATTATTGGGGTTCCCAAAAGTTTCACTGTGAAGCATCGTACCATTTACTTCAATTGATGGTAATGATGGATCTTGTTCAACAGTTTTTGGAACTAATGCACCAGGTTCGTCAGGGTCAATTTCTGTACAAGAAATTTGAGAGCTAATAACTAATAGGAGAGAAGCTCTAAATAAAAAAGATTTAATTTTCATCATTATTAATTTTTGTTTTGGCAAAGATTTGTCAAACTCAAATTAATAATCGACCTAACTTACAGGAAGGGACTTTTTTTTAAATGTGTTTAGCTCTTCCTTGTAAGCAAGTACTATGAAAAAAATATGAATTTCTTTCTCAGTAAAGTGTAAAGGATTACTCCAGAGACTTTAAAAACTCAGAGGGCGTTACCTCAGTAACTTTTTTAAAATATTTGTTGAAGGAAGATTTAGAGTTAAAACCACTATCAAAAGCTAATGATAAAATAGTAAACTTTCTATTTTCTGGCTTTGATGTTAGTTTAATAAAATGTTCAATTCTTTTGGAATTGATATAATCATAGAAATTTTTGTTTTCAAAAGTATTAATGACTTGCGATAAATTATTTGGGTGTATGGCTAATACCTTTGCTAATTCATTTAAGGTTAGTTCCGGATTAATATAAAGTTGTTCTTCTTCGATTCTTTGAGAAAGCAAACCATGTATTTCCATTGCGGTTTCATTGGTTAACCCCGATTTCTCATATTTTGATGTTTGAATTATTTGACTTTTGTCCTGGTTAGAAATATTTAAGCTGGTGTGGTGAATATATGGAAGCTGTAAATTATCATTTTGTTGCGAAACCAAAGGAAGAGGTGTGCGTTTTGTGAAAATACCTTCCTGTCTAATACCAAAATAGCCAATAAAAATCATAAAAAGCACAACAATTGTATAGATTTGATCGTCACTGGTAGCAAATACAACAACAAACCAGATAACTGACATGCCAATTATTAAGTATTGCAGCCAGTTGAGATTTATTTTTTCAGTATTTGAAAACTCATTTTTAAGCTTTTTTTTGTAGGCTCTTAATTTTAGGAAAGAAAGAATAGTGAAAAATATCCCTGAAAAAATTATTAAAGCCGAGTTAATATTTAAAATATTTTCATAACCAGTACCTCCGGTGTTATATACAGATATTTTCTCTTCTGAAGAAAGTCGAAAAAAATCAAAAAACAGTGCATATGAAATTACTATAGGTAGAAAATAGATTAAATGAATTTTTCTGATTTTATTCTTTTTGGTTAGTGATGTAGTATAAAGGTATAACAAGGGCCCATGATAAAGGGGTAATTGAAAAATAAATCCAAGTAAAAATGGGTATTTCGTATCCAACTGCGAAATAGATAAATAAAAAAGAAATAGGTTTAAGGTCAGGGCAATCATCCACACAAATAGTATGTAATCTGCTTGTGTTTTCCTTTTTTTAGTCAATAACAAAGCTGAAAGAAATAAACCGATAACAATACCTGAAAAATATAGCATAAATCTTCTACTTGAAGTCGCAATTAGTGCGACATAACATTTTTAATCTGATTGTTCTTTAAATTAAACTTTTGATGAAATATTCTTTAAAATGTTAATGCAAAAGTATAAATGATTTTTGATTAGTGAATAAGGAAATTGACTTAAGTGAAATTCTAAATGGAGATTTAAGTCCTGAAAAGTAACAATTTTTTTTATATACCTGAAAACAGGTATATAAAATTACATGGTTATGGGTATTGTGATTTTTTTATATGAAATGTAGGTTTGTTTTCTAAGAATAATTTTTTAATCAGTTAACAAGACTTGCCGCATATAAGATTAAAATATTGTTAGTTCAATTATAAATGAATTGGTGATAATCAAGCAAAATAAGCAGTATTCTAAAATAATCCTTATATCCTATAAAATCTATTTATTATGTATAAAATTCTCTTTATTGGCCTATTTCTATTTATTAATAACTTTAGCTTTATAATTTATGCCCAATACAACCAAACTGCAAAAGTTGTAAGTATAAATAGAGAAGAAAGAGCAGAGTATGGAACTGCGGTAGCAATAAATGAAAATTTTGCAGTTGTTGGTGCATCCCGTGAAACTACTGCATCTGGAGCAGCATATGTTTATGGGAAGGATGGAAACGGTAATTGGTCATACATACAACGTTTTGATGCTCCTGATCCGAACTTTGGAGCAGAATTCGGTGGCGGAGCCAAAATTTCAGAGAATCATATTGTTATTGCGGCTGGAAGAGCAAATGTAAATGGAGTCATCCGTACAGGAGCATTATATGTTTATGATTTTAATGGTACAACCTGGGACTTTGGGCAAAAGATTATTGCTGGTGAATTGGCTGAAGATGCTAAATTAGGTATGAATCCTACATCACTTGCTATGCAAAATAATGTTATTGTGGCTGGTGCACCTGGAGAAAATGCTTGGGAAGGACGGGTGTATGTTTTCGAAAAAATTGCCGGAAACTGGACTGAGGTGCAGAAGTTGTCAAGTCCAAATCCACAGGTTAATGAAAATTTTGGATTAGCAGTAGCATTCTCTGAAAACTATCTTATTGTAGGGGCAAATGAAGAGGATAATACAAAAGGAGCGGTACATATTTTTGAGAAGGATAATAATGGAATGTGGGTATACTTGAAAAAGATATTTGCTTCTGATGCAATGCCTGAAGCATATTTTGGAAGTTCGGTTAGTATCTACAATGAAACAATAGCAATTGGGGCATATCATGATAATGGCGGAATTGGGGCCACATATATCTTTGAGAGAGATGGATCTGGAGATTGGAACGAAATTGACAAAATCACATCTTCTTCACCTTCTTCTGAAGCTTCTTTTGGATTTAATTGCTTAATTAAGGATGATTATCTTGTAGTAACTGCTCCACATGACTACGGATTAGAAGCAGGTGAGGTTTATGTCTATTCGAAGGATACAAATAATAATTGGAATGAAATCCAAAAAGTATCTAGTGATGATCTTGCTCCTGAAGATTTTTATGGTTGGAATATTGAGATGTATGGTAACCAACTAATTGTAGGTGCTCCTTGGGAAGATTCTGATGAGAACGGACAAAATGAAATAGACCGCGCAGGTTCAGCGTATATATTCAAGGATCTTTCCATATTAGGTAGTGAAGATGTTAAGCTCGAAAGTGAATTAATCATATTTCCTATACCCGCACGTGAAAACATAACATTTAAGCTTAACTCTAATATTGAGTCTATCATTATTTACAATCAACTTGGTGCTATTGTAAAAGTTGTTCAAAACATTAATAATCATACCTATATCTTAGATTCTAAGAAACTTATGGACGGAATATATTTTGCAAAAGTAATATCTACAGATGCAAAATTAATTACAAAAAAGTTTATTGTAATTAACTAATTCTATCAAAGTGAGTTAGTTTTTTGAATAGGCTATTTGGTAGTAATTATATTATTAAATGCTCTTTTGACCATTTAAAAAAGATTTGTAATTCATTCAATAAAAAAGCATGAAAACTAAAATTTTGTATTTAGTATTTGTAATTGTATTGACATTTTCAATTAGCTGTAATAATGATGATTCTGATATAATAGCTCCTGGACCTAAAGAGCAACTATTCAAAATAGAGGATATTTTAAGTGGAAACAACCAGAGTTTAATTGAATTGCTCAATAAAGTTAGGGGCAGTGTAGGAAAAAGGGGGACGGCATCAAAAACAATCTGGAGTCGAAAAAATGAACACTCTTTAGGTCTCTATATTTCTGCCAATCATGTGTATAATATAAATGGATGGAACTCAAGAAGTGCAGAGTTTTTTGATATATCCTCACTTAATATGGGCATTTTTGAAACATCACAAATATTACCAATTAACGGAAGTTATGAATTGGGAAATACCTTGAGCGCTGATTTTCCCTTAATGCATTTTGATATATCACAATCGGCAACAAATACAACAATTTTACCTTCCGAAGATTTTTATTTAGGTATCATCGATAATCAAAGGGTTGAACAAAATCAATTTCCACAATATCCAAGCTTGGTTCAAGTAAATACTCCATTGGAAATATATGATCCAAATGACCGCTCATTGGCCTCTAAAACCTGGAGTGCTCCAATAGCGGGAGAAAAAGCTTTGATGGTAGGATATCCACAAGATCGTGTTAACTATCCAAATGGCGCTGTTGCTTATGGAAAAATACTTTCAAACAGAGAAGCAGAGTCAATACTTACACAATTGAAAACTAGCGGTGATGCCGAAGGCGATATCGCTTATAACCCCAATGTTGAATTCCTAGTTGAAGCTAGAGGTATACCAGGGATGAGTGGGAGTGGTGCATTTAATTCTGAAGGTCAATTATTGGGCATTATGGTAAGGGGCAGTAATACGGAAAATGCGCCTAAAATTATTCGTATTGTGAAAATTCAATATATAAAATCAAAGATAACCGAGTTTTATAATTCATTACCTCAGCCAGATAAGGATAAGTTGAAACCATTTATCAATGGTGAGATTTAAATTTAAAAATTTTAGCGATATCCTATTTCAAGATGAAGAAGACCACCTAATAATAATAGAAGCATTAAAAGGAGCTTACATTAATTAAATAGAATACGATGAAAAAAACTACTTTACTATTTCTACTTGCCATAGGGATTACAATAAGCACTTATTCCCAAAGTATTGGTTATGGGGCAAATGTATTGTAGGAAATTAATAACACCGTCATTTTGTTACTAGCGGTATTTAATTAATGCTGAAATGGTGGGTTTAATTATAGTGAATAATTTTAAAATATAATAGCGATGAAATCATATCTAATTTTATTACCCCTCCTAATTTTTGGATTTATAGTAAACGCACAATCCAATGATACCATTTTTATAAAGGCATCAGATTTAAAAACTCAGTATTTAAAAAATGGAACTACCCAATATTTGGTTTATTTTAAAAACGGGAAGAATGAAAGCAGAACAAGCGCACAAATATGGAACCGCACTATTGAAAGAAAGGATTATAACGGAATAAAAGCTATAGCCATTACCCAATATTGGGAAAGCTCAGATACAATTGTACATACCACTACTTCTATAAGTGAGGAAAACACAATGAGACCTTTATACCATGATAGTTGGTATAAAGGTCGTGGCACTACTACTGTTGATTTTTTGAATCAGAAATTAATATTGAATGGAAATGTTATTAGTGATAATGTACAAGATGAAAAAGGAAAAGTATCCTTAGAAACTTTCAAAAAGGCCCTAACACAAGAAGTCTTTAACTGGCATACTGATTTAGAATTTTTTTCAACACTACCCTATAAAAAGGGCGCAATATTCGCAATTAAATTTTACGAACCTGGATACATAAATTTTAAAAATGAGATTTATAGTGTAAAAGGGGAAGATGATTTTATTGGATATGATCAAAAGAGAATCCCGTGTTGGCTGTTATCCCATGGAGAGACGGGCAATGAGGAAATTTATTGGGTAAGTAAAGAAACACAGGAAATCCTAATGCTGGACCAAGAAATCAATGGAACATTTTATCGGTATAAGATAAAGTTACCATACACTCCTTAAGTTCTTTTATGAGAAATAAATTACAGAAGTGTAAATATCTAAATTCTAGACAGAATAGAAAATGGTAATCAGAAGAGCTGAAATCGGCTACATAAAGGAAATCCAGATAGTGAGAATTTAATTAAGGAAAATACACTTTCAAATCCCAATTTGGTAACCGATAAAGACTGCGAAGAATTTATAACACTACGGGGAAGAGGATGTGTATGTGAAATTGATTATAAAATTATTGGGTTTTCAATAATCGATCTAAACTATAGCAATATCTGGGCGCTATTTTTAATGCCAGTATTTGAGGGGCAAGGTATTGGAAGAAAACTTCACGACGTGATGCTCTATTGGTATTTTGACCAAACGAGAACCAATTTGTGGTTAGGTACTTCGCCAGAAACGAGAGCTGAAATGTTTTATAGAAAAGCAGGATGGAAAGAAATAGGTACGCATGGGATTGACGAAATAAAGTTCGAAATGACTTATGAAAACTGCATAGATATCCGATAAAATTTCAATGAATATTCGCTATGCCAATAGTTATAAGAAGCATGGCAATTACAAATTTAATTTAAAAAATAAAGACATGAATCAGGACACAACAACAAAAGGTAATTTAAAAGATTTCGAGATCAACGTAAAAATAAAGTTGTCAGCACTATGGGCATCAGTAACACTTTGCATGTTATATGGTGATTATTTTGAATTATATGTTCCTAATAAAGTTGCTGGCCTTTTAAGCGGTGTAAATATATTGGACAGTCCGATAAAATTGCTTGCCGCCTCAGTTCTTTTGGCAATTCCATCAGCTATGGTTTTTTTATCTATTCTCCTTAAGCCTAAAGTAAATAGAATCTTGAATCTCCTGTTTGGATTTTTATTTGCAGCAATGATGCTTTTAATTGTTTTAACCTCTATGGTGCCATGGAGAATATTTTATATTTTTCTCGCCTTTCTGGAAAGTTTCATTACAACCTTGATAATTGGGTATGCGTGGAAATGGCCCAAAAACCAAACAAACTAATCCGTTACTTAAAAATTTTTATTTGAAAAATTTCAGTCAATAAATGTGGATTGATATGAAACAATAAAGCCGAATATCACAATTGAATTAATCTAACTATTCTGAAATACAACCAATGAAAAACCTCTTTTTTTAAAATGTTATTTATCTAGGAGCCAGGCTATTGAAACAGTTTAATGCGAATTGGTCTAAATATCGAAACGCTAAAGAAAAGTTGTAGAACGGCAATTTCAATAGGCTAAATAAGAGTTTAACATATCACTATAAAATTAATATGAATACTAATATATAAAAATGAATAAATGAGAAAAATTACAGTTTTAATAGGTATAATGTTGCTCGCTTTGTCAAGTTGGAAAGCCTCAGCACAATTTTTAGAAAGTTTCGATGTGGAAATTCCTAGTGAATGGACAGTTGTTGATAATGATGGTCAAGGCGGAACTTGGCAATTTAATCCAGGAGATGGTTATAGAGGCGATGGGGGTGTTCGAATTAATTATGAAACAAATGCACACGATGATTATTTAATTTCACCCCAATTTGTCGTGACCCCAGGAGTTTCGGACCTAGTTTCATTCTTTGCAGGGGGAACTGGTTTAAGATTTCCGGAATCATTTGAAGTTAAATTATCAACTACAGGTACAAATCCTGGCGATTTTAGAGATTTATTGGGTTCAGAAACTACAATTTCTGATGTGGATGATTTTGGTGAATACATTAACTATACTTATAATCTCTCCGCCTATAATGGACAGTCTGTACATATAGCAATAGTGGCTACAGCTACTGCAGCATTTCATCTTTATGTAGATGAATTCTCAGTTTTGGCCTTGCCGCCTTGTCCCAAGCCTACAAATATCAGTATTGAGAATTTGACAGCTACATCATTGGATCTAAATTGGGTTCTAGGAGCGACAGAAAGTGAATGGTTAGTTAAATATGGCCCAAAAGGTTTCGATCCAGTTACAGAAGGAAGTTTAATATCAGTTACGGGAACTCCAAATACTTCCATATTAGATTTAGAGCCTGGAACTGTTCAAGATATTTATGTGAAAGCATTATGCGGCGGTGGAAATGGAGAGAGTGAATTTGCGGGGCCATCCAGGTTTTTTACTCCGTGCGTAGCGGCAACACTACCTTTTTTTGAAGGCTTTGAAAATGGATATTCGCACAATGATGACTTAGGTGGATGTTGGACACAGGAATTAGTGAATAATACCTATTGGAAAGTCAATAACTCTATTACTGCCGACAACAGAGCTCCACGCATCGGTAACTGGAATATATATCTACCTAAGGGCAGTGATACTTGGATGTTTTATCCAATAGAAGTTCAAAGTGGTATAAATTATACGCTTACCTTTTATGCGAGACAGAGCAATGTTTCGGGATCAAATCTATCTGCAAGCTATGGCATTTCAGCTAGTGCTAGAGATATGATCAATGAAATAATTCCTATTACTGAAATAACTGAAGGTGACTACCAAGAAGTAACTGGGACATTTACAACTACAACATCAGGGGTTGTTTACATTGGAATTTTAGGACATTTAGATAGTGGTTTTTTCCCTGTGTATATGGCTATGGATGATATTTCCATTACTGAAACACCCGCTTGTTCAAAACCAGCAAGTTTACAAGTTGATTCAACTACCTCTATATCCGCTGATATGAGTTGGACACCAAGGGGTAATGAATCGGAATGGCTTTTAAAATATGGAGAACCAGGTTTTGATCCTGCTATAGATGGAACTTCAGTCCAGGTAAGTAACAATCCAAATACAACCATTACTGATCTTATTCCAGCACATATTTATAGTGTTTATGTACAAGCACAATGCGGTGGCTCTGATGGTGACAGTTTTTTTGCTGGCCCCATAACTATGAAGACCCGCCCCGTTAATGACGAATTGTGTAATGCAATACCTTTGATTGTTGATGGGGGTTGTGTCGGCAGCAGTTTCTCAAATGTTGGTGGCTCCTTGGAAATGAATGAACCTCAAGGCAGTTGTTTTCAAGCTGCAGGGGATCAAACAGTTTGGTTTAGTTTTGTTGCTCCGTTGAGTGGTGAGGTTACTGTTACTACAGACTTTGAAGGAGGCACATTGGAAGATACAGAAGTTGCGGTCTATGAGTCTCCAACAGATTGTGGAAACCTGTCTACTTTAGGTATTGAAGTTGGTTGCGATGAAGATGGCGGAAATACTGGAATGGGATTTTTATCTGTTGTAACATTAACTGGGTTAACTGCTGGTAATGCTTATTATGTTCAGGTTAATGGTTTTATTAGTTTTGGTGATGGAACAATGGAAGGTTCATTTTGTATTGAAGTAAATAATGATGGCATTGATTGCCCTCAACCAACAGATATTTCAGTTAGTAATGTTACTGAAAACACTGCTGATGTAAGCTGGACAGCTGGAGGTAGTGAAACCGAATGGGAAATTAAATACGGAGCGCCAGGTTTTGATCCCGAAATTACAGGCATTAGTGTTATGGATAATGATGGAGTTCT
>JBBSPJ010000027.1:0-19690 GCA_038258905.1 Cytophagales bacterium | reverse complement strand
TTTTGATCAGCCATTAACTTTGGAGGAATGTGTGGAATTTGCATTACAAAATAATAAGCAAATGCGAATCATTCGATTAGAAGAGGCTATCGCAGAAACACAAGTGGGTGAAACCAGGTCGCAAGGTTTACCTCAGGTTAAAGTGCAAAGTGGAGTTAATTATAATTATGAGGTGCAAAAAGCATTTTTACCTAATGCATTATTTCCCCCAGATCCAAACTCGCCACCTTTAGATCCTGAAGGATTTTCACCTGTAGCTTTTACGCCTGTTTTTGACGGGAACGCCTCTATTTCTGTGTCGCAATTATTATTTGATGGATCTTATTTTGTAGGTCTTCAAGCAGCAAAAACGCTAAGAGATTTAAGAAAAAAAGAATCTAATCAATCTGAAATTGAGACAGTATCTGCTGTGAGTAAAGCTTATTATCTGGTTTTAATTAATAAAGAAAGACTTGAATTAGTAAGTGCAAACCAAAAGCAGCTCGAGAAAATATTATCTGATACTAAAGCACAATATGAAAGTGGTTTCGTAGAAAAAATTGATTTAGATAGAATACAAGTCAATCTTAACAATATTTCAACTGAAATTAAAAGGGTAGAGAGGAGTTTATCATATTCTTATGATTTGTTAAAATTTCAAATGGGTATATCTATATCAAATGAAATAACTTTAGCTGACAACCTGTCCAAAGTTAATTTAAATGCAGATGAGTATTTGGATTCGGAAAGTAATTTTAATTATGAAAATAGAATTGATTATTCAATTTTAAAGGTTAATGAAGAATTAGCTCAGTTAGATCTAAAGAACAATAAAGCCACTCATTTACCACGATTATATGCAAATTTTAATTATGGTTTTAATACTGGTACAAATGAATATGATGAATTATTTAACTTTCAGCAATGGTTTGGCTTTGGGGCTGTAGGTATAAGTCTGCAATGGGATTTGTTTACCGGTTTGAACAGAAGCAATAAAATGCAGAAAAATAAGATTCAGATGGAACAATTAAATATTCAAAAAGAGCAGTTAGAAAATTCAATTGATATGAATATTGCACAGCTGAAAGGTGATTTAGCATCGGCTAAAGAAAGCACTGATGTTCAAACTCAAAATATGGAATTGGCCCAATCTGTTTACGACCAAACTCAAGTGAAATATAAAAATGGTGTTGGTAGTAATACTGAGTTATTAGATGCAGAAACAGCTCTGAAAGAGGCTCAAACAAACTATTATAACGCATTATATGAAGCCATTATTTCTAAAATAGAATTAGAAAAAGCATTAGGTATCCTTTATTAAAAAAGAATTAATTTAAATAAAATGACAATTAAAAATTTACTTTTCGCATTATCTACCCTTATCTTCTTAGGTGCTTGTGAATCAGATTCACAAGCGGATAAATTACGGGCTAAAATTGAAAAAATTGAAAATGAAATTCAGGAGAAATCCATTGCAAAAAATGAGCTTGAGCAAGAGTTAAAGTTATTAGACCCTGAGTATGCTAAACAGCAGGATAAATCTGTTTTAGTAGAAACTCAGGTTGTATCTCAGCAATATTTCGAGCATAAAATACAAGTGCAAGGTGAAGTAGCCTCCAGGAAAAATATAAACATGAGTGCTGAAACAATGGGTAGAGTAACTCAAATTAATGTGGAGCCGGGCGATTTAGTGAACAAAGGTCAAATCCTTATTCGTTTAGATGCTGCTACTATGCAGAATTCAGTACAAGAGCTGAAAACCTCATTGGAATTAGCCACAACTATCTATGAAAAGCAGAAAAATTTATGGGATCAAGAAATTGGCACAGAAGTGCAATACCTGGAAGCTAAGAATAGAAAAGAATCATTAGAACGTCAATTGGCTACATTACAATCGCAGTTGAATATGTCTACTATTAGAGCACCCTTCGCCGGTAGAGTGAATAGTGTTGATATAAGAACAGGTGAAATTGCACAGCCGGGTGCACCGATTGTATCTGTGGTGAGTAATGAAGAAATGTATTTAAAAGCGGATGTTTCTGAAGAATATATTAGCGACTTTACTGAAGGAGATTCAGTAGATGTGTTTTTACCTTCCTTACAAAAGTCTTTTTCCACAAATGTAAGTGCTATTAGTTATGTGATAAATCCGGCTAACAGAACTTTTCAGATAGATGTAAAATTGAATGATAATCGCAGCAAAGTTAAGCCTAACCAATTTGTAAGAATGGATTTGGTAGACTACAGAAACGAAGATGCGATACTAGTGGAATCTGAGATTATTCAGCAAGATAATTTGGGCGACTTTGTATTTACAGTGCAAGAAAAGGATGGGAAAAAAATAGCCAAAAAGGTGCAAGTTAAAAGAGGGCAGACTTATGATGGTAAAACAGAAATCCTTGAAGGTTTATTGCCGGGTGCTGAAGTAATTTCCGTTGGGCAAAGAGATGCTGTGGATGGAATTACAATAAAAATATCTAAGTAAAAGCGTAAATTAAATTAGCCTTTTAGCATCAATTTTATGAGTGATCAAAAGAAAAAGAAATTAGAAAAAGAGTTTGGACTTACATCTATTTCTGTTAATAACAGAACAACAGTGTATGTCCTTACTTTCATCATTATTTTAGTTGGAGTATTATCTTATATCAATCTTCCTAAGGAAAACTTCCCTGAAATAGCGCAACCTACTATTTATGTAGGAACTGTGCATCCTGGAAACTCTCCGGTTGATATGGAGAAGTTGATAACACGACCTTTAGAGAAGGAAATAAATACTATTTCATCGGTTGACAATATAAAGTCTACTTCCGTGCAGGATTTTTCTACTATTATAGTAGAGTTTACCACAGATACGGATGTACAAGAGGCTCTGCAGGAAGTGAAAGATGCCGTAGACAAAGCTAAATCAGAATTACCTTCAGATTTAGATGAAGAACCGAATGTTTTTGAATTAAATGTATCGGAATTCCCTATTCTAAACATCAACCTATCAGGTAATTATAGTGTAGAAACGCTCAATGAATATGCAGAATACCTGGAAGAGGAAATAGAGAAATTTCCTGAAATGTCCAAAGCTGAAATACGTGGGGTAGACGAGAAAGAAGTACGAATAATGGTAGATCCATTAAAAATGGAAGCTCGTAAAGTAAGTTTTTCAGATATAGAAAATGCTGTTACTGCGGAAAACATGACCATGTCGGGCGGTAATATTAAAATGGGTAAAGTGAGAAGAACTGTTTCTATCTCAGGTGAATACTCAGACCCTTTACAACTAGAAAACCTCATTATTAAGAATGAAAAGGCTAGAATAGTATACCTTAAGGATATAGCTGAAATTGCTTTCGATTATAAAGAAAAGCAGAGTTATGCCCGCCTAAATAATAAAGCGGTAGTAATGGTAGATGCCGTGAAAAGGAGTGGGGAGAATTTACTCATTCTTACAGATAAAATCTATGAAGTAGTTGATAAAGCCAAAAAGGAAGTGTTTCCTGATGGCTTAGAAGTAGTAATTACTAACGATCAATCGCAACAAACAAGAGATCAGGTGAGTAGCCTGGAAAACAATATTATTTCAGGTGTAATTTTAGTGGTTTTAGTGTTACTTTTCTTTTTAGGAAGTAGAAACGCATTATTTGTGGGGGTAGCCATCCCTTTATCAATGTTTATGGCATTTATGATTCTAGGTTTTCTGGGTATAACCATTAACATGATAGTGCTATTCTCCTTAATTATGGCACTAGGTATGTTGGTTGATAACGGTATCGTAGTTGTCGAAAACGTATATCGTTTGATGGAAGAAGGCTACGATCCAATAGTAGCTACAAAAATTGGTGTAGGTGAAGTGGCATGGCCTATTATATCCTCAACGGCAACAACATTAGCTGCTTTTGCTCCATTAGCTTTTTGGCCAGGCTTAATAGGAGAGTTCATGAAATACTTACCGATTACCTTAATTATAACCTTAGGTTCTTCACTTTTTGTGGCCCTGGTCATTAACCCGGTTTTTATAGCTTCATTTATGCGATTAGATGAAGAAAAAGAGCGTAAAGATAAGCGGATTTTGGCTTCTGCCGGAGTGGCAATAGCTATAGGCATAATCTTTATTGTGTTAAAAGTATATGCGGTGGGTAATCTAATCATCTTGTTCGGGCTTTTAGGACTATTGAACACTTATGTTTTAATGCCAGCATCAAGAGGATTCCAAAAAAGCTTTCTTCCTAAATTGGAAAGGTTATATTCACGCACTTTAGGTTTTGCTGTTAAGGGACGAAATCCTTATTTCTTTTTAGCGGGTACTATCCTCACTTTAGTTGGTTCCTTATTGTTGCTAAGAGTATTTGAGCCCAATGTATTATTCTTTCCAGAAAATGAGCCAAAATATGTGAATGTATTTATGGAATTTCCAGTTGGAACCGATGTAGATCACACCAATGAATTTTCACTTAAAATTGAAAAGCAGGTAAAAGAGGTAATTGAACCTTATAATAATATAGTAGAGTCGGTAGTTGCCAATATTGGAAAAGGTGCCAGTGATCCGGGGGACCCTACAGCGGTAGGACAATCTGAAACACCTAATAAAGGAAGGATTACTGTAAATTTTGTAGAGTACAAATATAGAGAGGGAATTAATACCTCTGAGGTGATGTCGGAAATTAGAGAGGCAGTTAGCGGTTATCCTGGTGTTTCCATCACAGTCGATAAAGATGCGGCAGGTCCTCCGACCGGTAAACCGATTAATATTGAAGTAACAGGTGAAGATTTTGATCAACTAATTAAATTGACTGAAAGGTTAACGGTCTTTATCAATGATCTTAATATTTCCGGAATTGAAAAGTTAAAAAATGATTTAGAAACCGGCAAACCTGAATTGAAAATTAATATAGATAGGGAGAAATCGAGAAGATTTGGCCTGAGTACGGGTGTAATTGCCAATGAAATAAGAACCGGCTTGTTTGGAAAAGAGATTTCCAAATATAAAGCAGGGGAGGATGATTACGAAATTCAACTGCGTTATACTGATGAATATCGCTATGATGTGGATGCCTTAATCAATAAGAAAATTACTTATAGAGATCAGGCCAGCGGTAAAATAAACCAAGTGCCAATCAGTGCTGTGGCTAATTTGGAATATACCAGCACCTATGGTTCTATCAATAGGAAAGATCTTAATAGAGTAGTTACTGTTTATTCTAATGTGCTGGACGGCTACAATGCAACCAATATTAATGAACAAATTAAGATTGCATTGAATGATTTTGAAATACCAACCGGCTATACTGTTAAATTTACAGGGGAGCAGGAAGAACAGGCAGAAGAATTGGCTTTCCTAAGTCAGGCATTAATGTTTGCTGTGTTTCTGATTTTCTTGATAATTGTAGCACAATTCAACAAAATGACTGCTCCATTCATTATTATGAGTTCAGTTGTTTTTAGTACCATTGGTGTGTTTTTAGGCTTGGTTGTATTCCAAATGGATTTTATTGTAGTTATGACTATGATTGGAATTATAGCCCTGGCAGGGATAGTAGTGAATAATGCTATTGTATTGATTGATTTTATTGAAATTAGTAAAACAAATATTAAAATGAATTTGGATGAAGAGGAGAACCTTACTTACGATATGGTGAAACAAGCTGTAATGGATGCCGGTAAAACACGTTTAAGACCAGTTTTATTGACAGCTATTACTACCATTTTAGGGTTAATTCCTTTAGCAATTGGTTTTAATTTCGATTTTATCGGTCTATTTACCAGCTACGATCCTGATTTCTATATTGGTGGAGATTCCGTCTTATTTTGGAAACCCATCTGTTGGACTATCATATTTGGGCTAACCTTTGCTACTTTCTTAACACTGGTAATTGTACCTGTAATGTATCTGATTGCCAATCAATTAAATGCCAAATTTGGTATAGGAAGATAAACAATTTTAAAAGAGGTGCAGTTAAAGCATCTCTTTTACTTTATTATGTCAAAAATTATTTTAATTCCACTTGCAGCTTTAGTTTTCTTACTGATAGACCTCTATGTCTATCAAGCAGTGAAAATTTCTGTTCAAAATTTATCCACATTAAGTAAAAATATTGCTTTTGGGGTATATTGGGGCTTTTCTGCCCTCACTTTGCTAGGTTTCTTTTTATATCATTTTGCCAACCCGGATGCTTTTTCTCGTGTAGCCAGAAGCTTTATGTTGGTTTTGGTATTTATGAACTACCTCTCCAAAACCTTTGCTATGTTAGTACTGATTTTGAGTGATTTATATCGCTTAGGGGAGTGGACATTTACCACGCTCCGTGAAAAATGGAGTGGTTCAGGTGCGGCAGAATCTACAGGTGAAAAAATAACCAGATCACAATTTATAGCTAAATCAGCCTTAATTGCTGGTGGCCTACCTCTGGCTGCCATGAGCTTTGGTATTATTTCCGGTGCGCATGATTATCGTATTAGAAGAAAAACCATTGTTATACCCAATTTACCAGCTGCCTGGGATGGTGTAAAAGTAGCGCAAATTTCAGATATTCATAGTGGAAGCTTTTGGAACAAAGTGGCAGTAGAAGGCGGGGTGGATATGTTAATGAAAGAAAAGCCCGATGCCATTTTCTTTACAGGTGATTTAGTAAACAATGAAGCACCTGAGGTTAAGAATTATATTCCCATATTTTCTAAATTAAAAGCTGATTTAGGGGTGTATTCTACATTAGGTAATCACGATTACGGGGACTATAAGCAATGGAGCAGTGAGGCAGCTAAACAAAAGAATTTAGAGCTTGTTAAGGCAGCCCATAAGGAAATGGGTTGGAATTTATTGCTGGATGAGCATAAAATTTTGGAGGTTGATAAAGAACCATTGGCTATTTTAGGTGTAGAAAACTGGGGAGCCGGGCGATTTGCCAAATATGGGCATATTGATAGAGCTTATGCCGGTACGGAAGATTACCCTACCAAAATTTTACTTTCACATGACCCCAGCCATTGGGATGCCCAAATCAGGAAAGATTATAAAGACATTGAATTAATGTTGGCCGGTCATACCCATGGTTTTCAATTTGGTATAGAAGTTCCGGGCTTTAAATGGAGTCCTTCTCAATATGTTTATAAGCAATGGGCTGGTTTGTATCAGGAAGATAACCAATATTTATATGTGAATAGAGGCTATGGCTATTTGGGTTATCCGGGTAGGATAGGTATACCACCGGAAATTACTATTTTAGAGTTGAAAAGAAATGCTTAGTGTGGAATGTTAATGCACTGAATGCAGAAATAAAAAAATCGTCATAAGGTGAGTATTTTGATTTCACACTTATGACGATTATAGTTCTTTTAATTAATTGGCAGTTCTCTGCATAATTTCTGAATAAACTTCAGCTTCAACACTTCCTGTAAAAACTAAATCATTATTCGATGAATTATAGTAGTTATCCCTACCTCCATTTATATTACAAACAAAATCAAAAGTTACTGTGCTAGTTTCTTCGTTATAAACAAAATTATTTATTTCATAAGTATCTGCAGCTATAACTTCTTGTGATCCAAGATTTACACCATTTTCATAAAATGCAGTAAAATTATCACCATCACGTAATTCAAGATTCTCATATTTTGTTCCAGTGGTAATTACTGTGCCATCAACAGTTGTTAAACTAACAAAAGCTCCATAATAATATCCTAATTCATTGTTATACCTTTCATAAGAGCTTTCGTATTTTACCTTCGATCCGTCGGTTAAAGTGAAAATACGGTATGAAGTAGAATTTTCATAAAGGTACTCTGATGTACTGGCACCATTTAAAAATTCATAATCAGTATTGTTTTTATCGATGAGATAAATTTTTGTGGTCTCATTATCGAAAAAATCTACGTATAAACGGAATAACTTATTACCTTCTTTTTCCTCTTCAACTTCTACATACATATTGTCGAGTTTGACAGTAGGAGTGCCGTATAGATCGAAAATTGAAATGTAAAAATTGGCGGAATTATAAAATCCTGTTTCTTGACTCAATACTCTGCCAATAGATAATTTATGAAACTCACCTTCTTTTTCAAAACCTTCTTTATTACGTTTCTCAGTAAATTCAATGTCTTCTGAAAAAGTAACACCATCTTTTCTTGTTCCTTCTACAGTTCCAGAAATAAATCCTGATACTTCATAATTTAAGCCGTCTTCACCGTTTTGCCCATCTGCTCCTGGCTCTCCTTGTTCTCCAATAGGACCTTCTGGACCTATTTCTCCCTGATCTCCCTCACATGCAGCAAAAATAAATAATGCTATTATTAGTAATGTTAAATTGTAAATTTTTTTCATCATGTTTTTAAAATTTTTAGACCGCAAAGAAAGCTCAAAATTTTTATTAAAATCATATAAGTTAACCTTTTACAGTACATCAAAATTTAATACAAAAGGTGTGTTAGTTTTAAAGAAATGTTCAACAATCAGAAGCTTATTATCGATTGATTTGTCTTTTATGTAGACTAATAAAATTAGCAAATTAAATTTTCTTCAATTTAATTACATTAGTCTACTAATCGATGTAAGAAAATTTATTAATGTGTATATGAAACTTCAAAATTTACAACCGGAATAAGATGTATACTTATTTTGGCGTTTCTTATCTAAATAAAAATACAAGGAAATTGTGTGATATTTAGGGAAGAAAAAAAATGAAGAGTTGGGAATTCTCAACTTTTTCTAATGATCAAACCTTTCTCTCTATTTCCTTCAAATTCTCCATTTTCTTATTTCGCAAGAATCCATTGATATCCTCAAAGTGCTCTTTCACCCGCTTATTTCCAAATTCAAATACTTTAATGGCTAAGCCATCCAGAAAATCTCTATCATGAGAAACTAAGATCAAAGTTCCTTCAAAAGCTTTCAATGCGTCTTTTAAAATCTCTTTAGTTTTAATATCCAAATGGTTGGTAGGCTCATCCAGAATTAACAAATTAACAGGCTGTAGTAATAATTTAATCATGGCTAACCGGGTGCGCTCCCCACCAGATAACACTTTCACTTTTTTGTCTAATGCATCTCCGCTAAACATAAAAGCGCCTAGCATATCCTTTATTTTGGTTCTCACATCGCCTTTGGCAATATTATCAATAGTTTGGAATACAGTTAGGTCGCCATCCAGTAAAGCTGCCTGATTTTGCGCAAAATAACCAATCATGCTATTATGGCCAACTTGTAATTCACCTTCATAGTCAATTTCTCCCATAATGGCTTTCACCAGTGTAGATTTACCTTCACCATTTTTGCCGACAAATGCAATTTTCTCGCCTCTGGCAATGGTTAAGGAAACATCTTTAAAAACCGTATGGTCACCATAGCTTTTGCTGAGATCAGCGGCAATCACCGGATAATTTCCTGAGCGTGGGGCAGGGGGGAACTTCAAATTCAAAGCAGCAGTATCCACCTCATCAACTTCTACAATATCCATCTTTTCCAGCATTTTAACGCGAGATTGTACCTGAAGTGTTTTGGAATAGGTCCCTTTAAAACGGTCTATAAAAGTTTGAATTTCAGCTATCTGCTTCGCTTGGTCATCAAAATGCTTTTGCTGTTGCTCGCGTCTTTCTTTACGAAGTTCCAGATAATGGGAATAGTTGGTTTTATAGTCGTATATTCTACCCTGCGTTAATTCTATGGTTCTATTGGTCAAGTTATCTACAAAAGTCTTGTCGTGGCTTATCACCATTACCGCTTTTGCATTGTTAGTCAGAAAATCTTCAAGCCATTGTACTGATTCAATATCTAAATGGTTTGTAGGCTCATCCAAAAGGATCAGATCTGGCTTTTTTAAGAGTATTTTAGCCAGCTCGATGCGCATGCGCCATCCGCCACTGAATTCAGCAGTAGACCTACTAAAATCAGATCTCAGAAATCCTAAACCTAATAAGGTTTTCTCCACTTCGGCATCTACGTTGACCTCATCAATACTATAATATTTTTCGCTAAGCTCAGATACCTGTTCTATGATTTTGCTGTATTCATCTGATTCATAATCTGTACGGGTTTCCAGCTGCTGGTTGCACCATTCCATCTGATTTTTCATTTCCAAAATGGCTGCAAAAGCTTTAGAAGCCTCTTCAAAAACAGTAGCATCATCTTCAGTTAATAAATGCTGTGGCAAATAGGCTATAATGGCATCTCCTGGTGCAGAAATTTTACCTAAAGTTGGTTTATTTTCACCTGCAATTATTTTAAGTAAAGTAGATTTACCGGCACCATTTTTACCCATTAAGGCAATACGGTCATTCTCATTTATATTAAAAGTAATATTGTTAAATAGGGTGGAGCCACTAAATTCAACGCCTACTGCATCTACTGAAATCATATTTTTTCAAATTATGGCGCAAAGGTATTAATTATTTGTATGATAATATCATGTGGCTAATAATGTTTATTTAGGACTAGTTAATACTAATTCATATGTGAAAATCTACCCATGTATATCAAAACCTATTCATTTACGTAAATGAAGAGATACTTTTTAAAATATTATAGTTGCACTAATTTTTTTAATATGAGATCAATTTGGAATGGTTCAATAAGCTTTGGTTTGGTATCAATACCAATAAAATTATATTCTGGGTCAGAGGACAGGAGAATTTCTTTAGATATGCTTGATAGCGCTGATAATGAAAGGATTAGATATAAACGCATAAATGAGAAAACAGGAAAAGAAGTTGAATGGAAGGATATAGTGAAAGGATTTAAAAAAGATGATCAGTATATTGTTTTAGAAGACGAAGATTTTGAACAAGCCAATGTTAAAAAGAGCAAGACAATTGACATTGAAGAGTTTATCGCTGAAGATGAAGTAGCTGAAGTACTTTTCAAAAAACCTTACTTTATTGAACCACAAAAAGAAGGTAAGAAATCTTATAATCTGCTTAGAGAGGCTTTAAAAAAGACCGGCAAACTGGGCGTGGCTACATTTGTTATGCGACAAAAAGAAAATTTAAGTCTGATAGGTGTCTATGAAAAAGCATTAGTATTGCATGTTATCCGTTTTTCAGATGAAATTCGACCCACTGCCGATTTAAATTTGCCAGATACTAAAGTTTCTAAAAAAGAAGTTGACATGGCACTTTCTTTAATAGAGCAGCATACTACATCTTTTAAGTTTAAAAAGTACAAGGATGTATACAATAAACAATTGATGAAAATCATTGATAATAAATCAACTGGTAAGAAAGCTAAAGTCAAAAAGGTGGAATCTAAACCCACTGAGGCCAAAGATTTAATGGCTCAGCTGAAAGCTAGTTTAGAAAATAAAAAAGCTAAAGCCTCATAAGTGATGAGCCTTGAGCAATATAATCAAAAAAGAAGCTTTGATAAAACACCCGAACCAGAAGGTAAGCTTGAGACTACCAGGACATTCCGTTTCGTAGTACAGAGACATAAAGCATCACGACTTCATTATGATTTGAGGTTGGAAATGAATGGAGTACTTAAAAGTTGGGCTTTGCCAAAAGGACCTTCAATGAATCCATCGGACAAGCGATTAGCTATTCACACCGAGGACCATCCTGTAAAATATTTGAGTTTTGAAGGCACAATTCCCAAAGGAAACTATGGTGCTGGCATCATGCTTATCTGGGATGAAGGTATTTATGAAGTAATACCCAATAAAGATGCGGTTTCTGAGAAAGAATTATTGCAGCAATATGAAAAAGGGGATATAAAGCTGATTTTTCATGGGCACAAACTGAAAGGTAGTTTCGCTTTAGTAAAAACTACAAGAGGTGAAAAGCAAAACCAATGGCTATTAATTAAAAAGAAGGATGAATATGCCACCTCGCTTGCTTATGATGCAGAAGATCAGGTTGTTTTAAATAATGCTGAAAATGAAAAAATTGTTTCAAGTAGCATCAAAGATTTAGATCCGGGAAAATACATTAAACCCATGCTGGCTACTCAAGCTAAAGAAATTTTTGATCACCAGGACTGGTTATATGAACTGAAATGGGATGGCTATAGAGTAATGGCCCATCTTCATAATGGCAGTGCCAAACTTTATTCACGGAATGGTGTGTCGTACACTGAAAAATTTAGCCCTGTGACTAAGGAATTAAATTCCATCTCACATGATGCAGTTTTAGATGGGGAAATGGTTATAGTAAATGAAGAAGGTTTGCCTGATTTTCAGAAATTGCAAAATTATAATCCTGACACTACCAAAGGCACTTTACGCTATTATGTGTTTGATTTATTGCACCTCAATGGTATAGATACGGTTTCTTTAGGCTTAAAAGAAAGGAAAAGCTTATTACCTGAACTGCTGGAGGACTTACAAAGGGTAATATACTGCGATCATCTGGAAGGGATGGGCAGTGTTTTTTATAATCGTGCCATTGAAGCTGGCATGGAAGGTATTATTGCTAAAAAAGCTAATTCTCGTTATTTTCCGGGGCTCAGAAGTGAAGATTGGCTGAAAATTAAATCGACAGAGAGTGCAGAAGTGTTTATATGTGGCTATACGGATTCAGAGAAAGGTGCTAAGTTGTTCGGTTCTTTGATTTTAGGCTCCATGGACAAAGGAAATTTAGTCTATATAGGTAATTGCGGATCAGGGTATGACAACAAAGAACACAAAAACTTACAAAAGCAATTAGATAAATTAAGAGTAGAGAATAGCCCTTTTAATAAAAAGCTTAATTTGAAAGGCCGTAAACCGAATTGGGTAAAGCCTGAATTAATCTGCGAAGTGAAATATTCAGAAATTACCAAAAGCGGAGTGATGCGACATCCTATTTACAAGGGCTTACGAAATGATAAGAAGCTAGTGGAAATTACCACTCCTGAGAAAGTTAAAATTGATCCTAAAGATGCCACGGTGGAAACTACTAATAACGCCACAGGTACCGATGGTACGATGGAAATTAACGGTTTTCAAGTCAGCCTATCAAATTTAGATAAATTGTATTGGCCGGATGAAGGTATTCGAAAATACGATCTCATTGATTATTACCTTAACATTTCTGAAACCATTTTGCCATATTTAATCGACAGACCTCAGAATATGCATCGGCACCCTAATGGGATTAATGGAAAAAGCTTCTACCAAAAAGATCAGGAAACCCTTCCTAAATGGATTGAAACTTATCCTGTTTTTTCAAAATCAACAGATAAAACCATAGATTACATGCTATGCCAAACAGAAGCTGCTTTACTATATATGGCTAATTTAGGATGCATAGAAATAAATCCATGGAATTCTCGTGTTCAAAATCCTGATTCCCCTGATTTTACAGTAATTGACATCGACCCAACCGATAAAAATACATTTGAAGAAGTGATTGAGGTGGCACAAGCTACAAAAGAAGTACTCGACTTAGCGGGAATAAAAGGTTATTGTAAAACATCAGGTTCTAGTGGAATGCATGTTTATATTCCTTTAGGTGCTCAATACAGCTATGAAGAAGCACGGGATTTTACCAAATTATTATGTTATTATATCCATGAAAAAACGGCTCCTTTAACCAGTATGGAGAGGGCTGTAAAAAATAGAAAAGATAAAATCTACCTTGATTATTTACAAAACAGAAAAGGGCAGACACTGGCATCTGCTTATTGCGCCAGACCTAAGCCTGGAGCAACAGTATCTACACCATTAATGTGGGACGAAGTAAAAGCAGGGCTCAATAAAAGTGATTTTAATATTTTCAGTATACCGGATAGAATATTAGAAAAAGGAGATTTATTTTCTAAGGTTTTAGGAGAGGGGATTGACATGCAACAAACTTTATCAAATTTACAAGACGATTAAAATATATTCAATGATAGTTAACACAACAAATAAAGGCTGGGAAATAATCTCTCAATATGCTCATGGTTTGCTGGCAGGGAGAATTGCTGCTCAAATTCATCCTAAATACAGACCTAAGCAATGGGTTGAAACCCTCACAGCCATAATAGAGCACGATGATAAGCAGATAGATCTGGATATGCAATCATGCTTATCTGATGCCGGTTTACCAATGGATTTTACTTTAAGCAAGGCCGAGCCTCAAGCAAGTGTGGTAAAAAGAGCCAAAGGATTGATGGAGCTGGCAAAAAATAAGTCGAGATGGATAGCACTTTTAATTTCCTGTCATTTAGACTTCTTATACAATAACGATGGAACAGGTAAGGAAATGCAGCGTTTTTTAGAGGAGGAGTCAAAATTTAGAAAGCAAACAATTAAGAAATTTGATATTACTGAAGGAAAGTTGAATGAATATTATCAGATTCTAAGGTTCTGTGATCGACTTTCTTTAATTATTTGTAAAGATGAGGTTCCTGAAAAAGGAAGAAAACTAGAGATTAACCAAAGTATTGATGATAAAACTTATTTTGTCAGTAAAGATGAAGAAGATAATCTGATAATAGATTCCTGGTGCTTTAAAGAGGAATCATTTGATTTATCGGTAGAAACAAGGTATGTAGAACAAGCTACTTTCAGCTCAGGAGCCGCCCTACAAAGTACTATAGATAAAACGGAAGTGACTTTGAAGTATTTTAAATTTATAAAAGGTTAATAGTTATCTATTGAATTGCAAATGCCTTCATTATCTATTTATTTAAAATAGTATTCGATGTTTATGAATTTATAACAGATGCTCAGAATTAATATCTACCTTTGCACAATAATTTGAAAAACACCGAATGAAGCGTATTAACGAATACAAAAAATTATTTAATATTGAAGGTCCTATTGATTTGAAGGAGCTTAAATCTACCTACAGAAATTTAGTAAAGGAATGGCATCCTGATAAGTTTCAGGCTGGCGATGAGCGTGCTGAAGAGGCCGAAATTAAAAGCAGGCAAATTGTAGATGGCTATCAATTTTTGATTAGCATCGCACCTGAAACCAAATTAGCTAATTTAGAAGAATATACTAAAACGACAACTGAATCGGGTATTGCTGATTTTAGACATAAAGGACTTTTGCTAGAAGTCACCTTTATGGATGGTACCACCTATGAATATTTTGGTGTAAATAAAAACATGTATGCTAAATTGGCTAACTCTGATAAGCCTTATCGATTTGCCAAGAGAAATATTTTCAATAACTTCCTCTATAGAAAATCTAAGAAAGCATTAGAAACGGCTTAATTTTGTGAACGAAACATCTCAATTACTTTCTAAAGCGTGAATTTTATTTTAATAAATTTAGGTACTTTATTTTATTAAGAATTTTTGTTAAACAATATAGCATCAATCAGAAAAAATCGAAACAACAGTAAGCAGTGCTTTGTTAGGAGCCTTCTCTTAAAATTTAGAATTACTATCCAATGTCGTTTAGTTAAAATTTTTTTAAAACCTCAACCTTTATTCCTTCCCCGATGGGAGAAGGAGTATTATCTTAACCTAACCACATTGAATTACTATCGTTAATAATTTACATAGATCAGATATGTGATTTATGTAACATTCAAGTATAAGAATTGTAATATCTTTAGTTAATTACCTACTAATTTTATATCAAGTAGCTATTATTTAATAGTTAGTATTTAATACAAATAGTTAGTTGTACAGTTTATTGGTATAACTTATTATTTTTATTAATTGAATATTATTATTAATGTAGTAATAATGAAAATGGTTTATGTTCATTTTATTTACCTCTTAACTATGTTTAATATTTAAATATTGATGTTTTTTACTTCAAATTCAATCAAAGTAAACACCATATATCTATTTGTTTTGTGTTCACTTTACACTTCTAGTTGGTCTTATGGTCAATTATGTGGCTGTATTGATCCTCCCGATTGCTCACCATGTGAAGGTAGTTTAGCTAGTATAACTTTCCGTTATAATGGCAACCCTCATCCAAATAACAGATATAGAGTTGAGGATGATGAAGGCGTATTAGCAAGTGGTTTTATTACCGGAGATATTACGGTAAATAGTCGTGTCGCGGGTCAGCCTTTTATAGATGATGAAATAGAAATATTTGTGGGGAGAGGGGATGATTTTGAAGATGAGATTGATATTGAAACTACTTGTGACGAGGTTAAAGTAGGTAAGGAATTTGACGATAGAATTACAATTGTTGCAGCTGTTAGCGTAGCTTCAGGTCCTATTTGTTGTAATCCGCATGATACTTTTGTTTGTGTTAGCCCACCGGACTGTGCGCCTTGTCAAGGTAGTTTAACTAGTATAACTTTCCGCTATAATGGCTCATCTCATCCCAATAATAGGTATAGAGTGGAGGATGATGATGGCGTATTGGCAAGTGGCTTTATTACAGGAGATATAACAGTTCAAAGCCGAGTTCCTGGTCAACCTTTTGAAGGTAATGAATTAGAAATTTTTGTAGGTAGAGGAGATGATTTCGAAGATGATATAGAGGTAGAAACTACATGTAATAAGATTAGATTAGGCAAAGGCTATGAAGATGATATTATTACGATAATAAGTGCTGTTAGCGCTATTTCGGGCCCTTTATGTTGTGAAATAGAAGATTTAGATGATATCCCTCCTGAAATAATCAATTGTCCTGCAAGCATTGAGTTAGTAGCAGATGAGGATTGTAAAGCTACTTACAACTGGCCTGAACCTACAGTTACTGATAATTGCAGTAATGTCATCTTTTTAGAAAAACCGGAATTTAATTCTGGTACTTTTCCTGTTGGTGAAACTTTAATTAGATATGTTGCCTCAGATGCCAGTGGAAATGAAGCTATTTGTCAGTTTACTATCACGGTTGCTGATGATCGTGAACCAGTTTTCATGAATTGCCCATCCAATATAGAAGTATTATTAGATTCAATAGTTGAATGGCAGGAGCCAACCGTGACAAATGGTTGTGGCGTCACTTCATTAGAAGGCAATTTTCAACCAGGCAATGTATTTCCTGTTGGAAAAACAGAAGTGGTTTATACTTTTAATCAAAATGGAGAAAATGTTATAGCCTGTTCATTTATCGTGAGTGTGATAATGAATGAAATTGATCTTGATATCCCTAAATTATTAACGCTTAATAACGATGGCATAAATGACGAATGGCGTTTAGCTGGGATTGAGGAGTGGTTAAATAACGAGGTAATCATTGTCGACCGTTGGGGAGGTGAAGTTTATAAGTATCAGGATATAATAATGCAGATAAAATATGGAGAGGTGAAAATAAAAAGGGTAATTTGGTTCCCTCAGGTACCTATTACTACATCATTAAAGCCAATTCTAGTTCGGGAGTGATAAGAAAGACGGGATTTTTAGAATTAGTGAGATAATTAATTGATAGGTAAAATAATTACTTTATAAGAACAAGCATAATATATAAAAAATAAATTTAAAATTAGCCATTATCGGTAATCTATTATTTTCCATTTATATGGGAATTTTATAATAACGATATGATATTATGTAATATGTAAAATTCTAAGCTATGTAACTTTGCGTTCCAATTAAGTATGATTGGTTGATAAAAATCCTACTATTAAACAGGGTAAATGTTAAAGAGCAGAAAAATTTTTAATCAAATTATATTCATTTAATTGAAGTTTATTGAAGATTTTTAACCCTTCCTTCATCAGGGTAAACAAAATTTACCTTTTTATTTTATGCTTACTTTTTTCTGGAAGTTGGTCTTTCGGTCAATCATGCGACTGTATTGATCCGCCCGATTGCTCACCCTGTGAAGGAAGCTTATCGAGCATAACTTTACGATATAGTGGCCCTATGGGAGGTCCTAATAGGTATAGAGTAAGGGATGATGGAGGCCAATTAGCAAATGAAAAAATCTTAGGAGATATTATTATTAATAGTCGTAATAACGGACAACCCTTCGAAGGAAATAGATTGCGAATTAGGTTTAATGTGGGTGGTGGATTTGGAGATGAAATAGAAATTCTAACCAATTGTAATGAAATCAAAATAGGTCAGGAGTATGACGATGGCAATCTTACTGTTATAGGTGCAGTAAGTTCTACAAGCGGTATCATTTGCTGCGCTCCCGAAGATTCTGACCAGACTCCTCCTGAAATAATAAATTGTCCTACTAATGCTAATTTAATAGTAAATACCGGCTGTGAAGCATTTTATAGTTGGGCTGAACCCACAGTTTCAGATAATTGTGGATTTGCAGAGTTTACGGAGCAACCAGATTCAAATTCGGGAAACTTCCCATTAGGAGATACCATCATTAAATATGTTGCAACCGATGATAGTGGCAATGAATCCATTTGTGAATTTACTATCACTGTGGAAGAAGAATCAGAACTTATGATTTTGAACTGCCCATCTGATATTGAAGTACCTACAGACAATAATTGTAAAAGCACCGTCAGCTGGGTGGAGCCAAGTGTAGTAAATAACTGCAATCTTGCTTCATTTGAAAGTAATTTTGAACCAGGGGATGAGTTCCCAATTGGCACAACAGATGTGATATACATTGCAGTGGACAACGATGGAAATGAGATAATATGCCAATTTACAATTACTGTATTTGAAGAATCAGAGATTGTAATTTCAGATTGCCCCAATGATATTGAGGTGCCTACAGATAATAATTGTAAAAGCACCGTCAGTTGGGTGGAGCCAAGTGTAGCAAATAATTGCAGCCTCATCTCTTTTGATAGCAATTTTGAACCCGGAGATGAATTTCCGATTGGAAAAACGATCGTAAAATATACTGCCTTAGATACAAATGGAAACGAGAAGCTATGTCAATTTACCATTACAGTATTTGAAGAATCAGAGATTGTTATTTCAGATTGTCCTACAGATATTGAGGTAATTACTGACAATTCTTGTATAACTAAAGTTGATTGGCAGGAGCCAATTATTTCAGATAATTGTAATGTTGTTTCTTTTGAAAGTAACTTTAAACCAGGTGATAGTTTCCCTACTGGTGCAACCGAGGTTATTTATACCGCCATGGATCCCTTTGGAATTACATTAACCTGTAGCTTTGAGGTAATTGTTATCAACTCATTTGAACCTACTGTTTCTAATTGTCCCTCAGATATTAATTTAGAAGCTTTTGAAGTGGAGACGATTGAAGTGGAGTGGCAAGAGCCTATTTTAGAATGGCAGTGTAACGCTACAAATCTAATGAGTAATTATATTTCTGGTGATAAATTTGGAATTGGTGAAACAGAGGTGACTTACAGCTACATATATGAGGTAGATACGATTATAGCATGTTCATTTTTAGTAACAGTTAAATTTATTGAAGTTGAATTTGATATACCTAAATTATTAACACTCAATAGCGATGGTATTAATGATGAATGGAAATTAGGTGGAATCGAGGATTTTGAAGATAATAAGGTTGTTATTGTTGATAGATGGGGTGGCGAAGTATATAAGGCGTCAGGGTACAATAATACAGATAGAATCTGGAAAGGGGAGAACAAAAAAGGAGAGTTGGTTCCAACCGGGACTTATTACTACATCATTCAGGCTATCTCCAACTCTAGAGTAATTAAAAAGTCAGGTTTTGTGGAATTAGTGAGATAAATAAAAAAAATTTGATTACTAAAATTAAACATTTCGGTACTACCATTAATTTAGTGGAAGTTCTTTTTTTCATTAGAAGGATCGGCCTTATTCATTTTAGGGATTTTGAATTTCTAATTGGGGCCTGCTTAAAAACTCAACGTAAATTTAGTTAACAAACCGTTCTGGGAGCCACCCCAGAACGGTTTGTTTTTAATATCCATTGTATTTCTAATAGTATCCAGCGTTTTACTACATAAATTAGATTTAGCCATGCTGAAA
>JBBSPJ010000026.1:0-19910 GCA_038258905.1 Cytophagales bacterium | reverse complement strand
CTTTGCTTACCAGTTCTTTAAACTTATCCTCTTTGATATCTTTTACTTTAGCTTTTAAAGTAATATGAGATTGTGAAATGGAGCCATCATTTAAGGAAATATTGCATTTAGCGTTTAAATCCTCCGCTTCAAAGCCCTCTTCTGTTAAAAAAGCACTTAACTGCATGGCAAAACAACCTGCGTGTGCTGCTGCCACCAATTCTTCCGGGTTGGTTCCTGTGCCTTCTTCAAACCTGCTTTTGAAAGAATACGGAGTTTCACTTAAGATACCACTCTGAGTGGTAACATTACCCTGTCCTTCCTTTATACTTCCTTGCCATACGGCTGTTGCATTTCTTTTCATAACTTATAGTTATAGTTTAATTTTAAGAATAATTTTGAATTAGCGCTTTCGTTTGAAAGCCTTTCTTACTTTAGTACGAACTCAGCCAGCACACGTTGTACATCGTACACATTTACTGATTTATTAAACTTTTTAACCACACTGGGTTGAATTTCACTTGAAATCCATATTTTGAGTTCCGCATCCAGATCAAAAGTTCCAGCCGTTTCTACGCTAAACCTAGAAATGCTTTTATAGGAAACAGACATATACTCTGTCTTTTTCCCTGTTAGGCCTTGTCTATCAATTAAGATAAGACGTTTATCTGTAAATATAAAAGTGTCTCTGAAAAGCTTAAAGCCTATTTGGATTTCTTCTCCCTCAATTAACAGTTGATGATAATCTTTCAATAGTTTTTCTTGCTCAACTACTCCTGAATTGCCTAATAATGAAGAAAATATACCCATAGTTCTAATTATTAATTAACCTTATTATACGAGAGAGAAATTAAATAGATGAACTATTCCTAACTATCTTATTTCATAGCCTTTTTTTAAAAGAAAAAAGCCCGAAATATATTCGAGCTTTCTAACAAGTAAAATGCAAATTTTAAATAAAGAATTCATGAATTTATCTTCTACTGGATTTATGCCAAGGCTTCTTTTTATTAGATGGAACTTTTTGCTTAGGCATAATTTTTTGTGCTAATGCACCCGGTGCCACTGTATAAGGGTGGTCATCCACAACAGGAATTTTAATTTTAATTAGCTTTTCAATATCTTTTAACTCTGTCCTTTCCTCAATAGCACAAAAAGCAATGGCTATTCCATTGTTTCCAGCTCTGCCGGTACGGCCAATTCGGTGTACATAAGTTTCAGGGATATTGGGTAAATCGAAATTAAAAACATGGGTTAATTCATCAATATCAATACCTCGAGCGGCAATATCCGTTGCCACCAGCACTTGTAGTTTGCCTGCTTTAAAGTCTTTCAAGGCATTTTGCCTTGCATTTTGACTTTTATTACCATGAATAGCAGCTGCTTTTATATTTGCTTTTTGCAAAAACTTAACTACTTTATCTGCTCCATGCTTTGTGCGTGTAAAAACCAAAGCAGTGGAAATGCCCTTCTCTTCCATTAAATGAAGTAGTAATTTAGGCTTTTCTGCCTTAGTAGTATAGTATAAACTTTGTTGTATTTTATCTACTGTGGATGAAGGTGGTGTTACTTCTATTTTAGCCGGGTTTTTCAATAAAACATCTGCTAGCTTCTGAATTTCAGGAGGCATAGTCGCTGAGAAAAACAAAGTTTGGCGCTTAGCAGGCAACTTTGCTATCACCTTTTTTACATCATTAATGAAGCCCATATCTAACATTCTGTCGGCTTCATCTAACACAAAAATGCTTAGATTCCTTAAGTCAATAAATCCTTGATTCATTAGATCGAGTAAGCGACCGGGTGTAGCAACAAGTATTTCTACTCCCCTCTTTAAAGCAGTTGTTTGGCGTAATTGAGTTACACCTCCAAAAATTACTGTATGTGTAGTTCTGGTGAATTTTCCGTATGCCGCAATACTTTCATCAATTTGTATGGCTAACTCTCTTGTGGGTGTTAAGATTAGCACCTGAATTCCTTTTCTGTGCTCTTTTTGCTGATAAAGCTGCTGCAAAATAGGGATAGAAAAAGCGGCTGTTTTGCCTGTGCCTGTTTGGGCACAACCTAAAACATCTCTTCCTTCTAATACTAGAGGAATGGCTTGTTGTTGAATTGGTGTTGGGTTGGTGTAGCCTTCAGCATCTAATGCTCTTTGAATAGGCTCAATTAATTGTAAATTCTTAAATGACATGTAAAATATTATATTTTATGATGGCTGATTTGGAGATTGTCATTTCTGATCAGCTTTATATTGATTCTTTAATTCTGCACCGCAAAAAAACTGCCGTGGCAATAGAGTGGAGAAAGATGTAAAGATACAAAATTTTAATGATTTGTGCAGTGAGTGAAAGGAAATACCACTTTTATAATTAGCTAAATTAGTGTTTGCAGTAAAACTATCCTAAGTAGCCTCTTTCAAAAGCTACCTTTATAAGGTGGGAAACATTTTTAGCTTCAAATTTTTGTAAAAGCATTTTTCTGTATGACATGATACTATGTGTACTTGTATCAAGTTTCACAGCTATTTCATCCGAAGTATCACCTTCACTGATACATTGCAAAATCTTTCTTTCAATATCGGAAAGCTTAACTCCACCCTCCGTTTCACCATAAACCCTCATTTTATTGGCCATTTTCTCCATCACATCCTGAGAAAAATATGTTTTACCTGCCATTATTCTATAAATAGCCGAGTCTATTTCTCGTTCATTCACATTTTTCAGTACATAACCATCAACACCCACATCCAATGCATTTTGAATATAGCCTTCCCTGTCAAACATTGATAAAATGAGTACTTTTACTTCTGGATATTTATCTTTTAATTCAATGGTCGTTTCGATACCATTTAATTCTGGCATGTTCATATCCAATATTACTAAATCAACTTTTTTGACTTTTAGCATGTTCATTACCTCTCTTCCATTTGTGGCTGTTCCACAAATTTCAAATTCAGAATTTTTACTTAACATTGAGGCAATGCCATTAGCTAATATCTCATGGTCATCTGCAATGATGATTTTTATGGGGTAGTTAATTTCCGCCATGACCAAAGCTAAAACTTAAGAACATAGTTTACAATATCTAGAGAGTGATTTAAAAATTTATATGCAATAAAGTAAAAAAAAATAAGATTATAATTATTTGAATAATTAGTCATTTTAATTAGACTGCTGGTGCTCCTACTCTTGTAATATCAGTATTTACCTCATCTGTTTCAATAAGGCCATCACGCATTCTTACTATTCTATGAGCGTATTGAGCAATATCGTCCTCATGGGTTACCATTACAATGGTATTTCCATCATCGTGCAATCGCTGAAAAAGCTCCATAATTTCATAAGAAGTTTTTGTATCTAAGTTACCAGTTGGCTCATCAGCCAAAATTATACTTGGGTTGTTTACTAAAGCCCTGGCAATGGCCACACGTTGTCTTTGTCCACCCGATAATTCATTAGGTTTGTGGTAGGCTCTGTCACCCAAGGCCACACTATTTAAAACTTCTAAGGCTCTTTCTTGCCTTTCTGCTTTATTAAAACCTGCATAAATAAGGGGAAGTGCTACATTTTCCAGGGAGGACTGACGAGGTAAAAGATTAAACGTTTGAAAAACGAAACCAATTTCTTTGTTACGGATTTCAGCTAACTCATTTTCCGACATATCGCTAACATTTTGCCCACTCAGCTCATAGGTTCCAGCTGTTGGAGTATCTAAGCAACCTATAATATTCATCAATGTTGATTTACCGGAACCTGAAGGCCCCATAAATGCAACATACTCTCCTTTATTTATATTAATTGATACAGACTTTAATGCCTCCACCGTTTCAGAGCCCATACGGTATATTTTAGAGATGTTTTGAGTTTGAATTACAGAGTTTGCCATATATTTAACCGGAATTAAATTGAATTTTTATAATATGAAAGTTAATACCTTTGTTTTTAGTTACCAAGGATTATTTTACAAACGGAATTACCAGGGTTCTGCCGCGACTTCTTCCTTTATTTTTTGACACCTAAATTTAAACTCTTCAAAGGATAAATCGTCCATCAACAAAGATAATTCCTCAAGGGAATCTTCTGCATAGCTGACTAAATTTAATTGTATAGCTTGCAGCGTATAACTTTTAAGTAGCCTAATGCTCTTTTCATTTAAGCGAACTGCCTCCATTAATATTTCATAAGCTTTATCTTTTTGATTCCTTTCATTAAAATAATCAGACGCAAGAAGAACAGACTCCTCAAAAAACATATTTTGATTTCCTAATTCCCACATCAAATTATCAGCTAAAATAGAATCATTACTTATTTTAGCCTGGTAAGCTTCAAATAACAGCTTATAATTACGTGGATATATACTTAAACTTTCCTTATCCACTTCCTTTACTAAATCAGGTCTATTGAGTTTAGCAGCTAAAAAACCTTTCAAATTATTTCGGAATCGCAGCAAACCCAACTCATTTTCATCAATTTGAATTCTTTTAAGTTCATTAAGAGCTTGTTCATTCTGTTCATTTGCAATTAAATCTTGTACATTGTCCAGTTTGTGTAATATTAAAAATGGAGATTCCTGAAGCCGGTTTATAAGACTATCTTGTTGAGAGGGTTGCAAAGAGGCATTAGTCTTTAACCATAAATAGCTGAAATTCTCTGGTAATTCATCTACGTTACCTTTTAAAAATTGGTAAAGAGGGTCTTGTTTTAAAACATCGGAATCTACAACATCACCTTTAAACTGTGTTTCAAAAGCTTTTGCTGCCTCATATAATCTACCACCTTGTATGAGGGAAAGTATTTTGAAAGTTACTCCCTTACTCATTTTCAATTCCTCTGCTTTCTCAAATTTTTCAACCGCTAAATCAAAGGCTCCTTGCTCATATAACCACATTCCATGAGTAAGAAAATAAAATCCTGCATCTGAAATATCTGCATTTTCTAACTCATAAATATAAGAGTATGCAGACTTAATATTACCTGAGTAATTTTCTCTATTAGCAACAGCAAAGTTAATTGATTTATGAAAATCTTGATTCTCATTATAATCATTGAACCAAACTATAGAATCTGAATTTAACTCCTTATTAATTAACGTTTTATTCATACTATAATTAAAGAGAAAAGAAAAATCGTTGTAAGTTAAATGGGGTTTAAATTCTGAAGTATTTAAATCTAGCGCATTAATCGAAGCCTTTTTTTGATTGGCTAGTGCAAAGTAATTAGCTTTAATCGGTATTGGCTTTAATGCTATATCTTCCCAAAGTGGCAGATCTTCATCTATTTTATTTTTTGCAAACAGCGCTAGTTTGTTTGCTTCAGCCACTTGCCTAATTTCCTTGGAATTTCCTGATCGTATTGCCGCATCAAAATAGATAAAAGAAGAGTCAACCTTATTTAATTGCTCATAAACCAACCCCATCATGTTTTGTATATACCCATTATCAGGAAATGTTAGTTGTGCTTCTTCAATTACGAAAAATGCATCGAAGTAAAGTCTTGCATTAATAAGCGTCTGCACGCGGTTCACATAAGATTGTACAGTAGGTCTTCTTTGGTTTGCCAGCTTAAAATAATTAGAAGCTTCCACCCACTTTTTGTCGTTATAGGACATCTGCCCTATCTTAAAATTTGATTTATGATTTGTTACAGAGTATTGTCTGGCAATTTTATAGGTTAGATTGGCGGATTCCTTATTATCAATTTGCTCATAATAATCTCCCAATGCATTATAATAACCTGAAATAGCTTGATTATAGGGCAAATAGGAAACCTTAAGGACTAATAAAAAAACAACACCTAAACCTAAAAGCCTAACTAAATTGTATGGAACATTTACCGGCCTAAAGATTACCGGGTAAATTCCATGCCCTGCCTTGAGTAACCCTAAAAAATTATAGATAACATAGATTAAAAATATTATTCCAAAACCTAAATGAGAGAAGATAATCATATCCTCGAAAGCATCTATAAACGGGTCGTTAGCGGTGATAAATACCCAGGCAATAGTAGCAAAAGTTAAAATACCGAAAACCAAATATAAATATCCTCCAAGTGGCCTAAAGGGTAATTGCTTAACTATTAATTCATTTCTTTTTCTGAAACCCCAAATACCTAGAACAGCAGAAATAGCTAAGAGTAAAAATTCATCAAGATAAATAATATCCCACTTAATAAGGTAATCATTTTTAGCATAGGTTAAACCCACATACCCCAAATATAATATACTTAAAATAAGGAAATGTGATAGATTAGAACTGCCCTCTTCATTTTTCTTTGAGGCTAATAAATACAAGATATGTAAAACAACTTCATAAGCCACATTAAAGATAAATATGATCGATAATATGATAGGTACTATAATACCATGTTGCGCCATAAATAATACGGGGGAAGGCACATCAGATCCCAATTTCACTAATAATAGTAGGGCAATTAAAAGTGCAGAAAAACTGAGCCATCTTTTAGCTAGGCTAATATCTGTTTTAAAAGCATGGAAAATATAACCGATTATTAGGAAAAGCCCGATAAACGAATAAGTGAAAATTTGATTATTCATACCAAGCAGTTGTAAATACTGTAGCTTTAGCGTAATAATCCAGATAACTATTATAGATTGAAATATTATAAACCAAATGCGGCTAAAATAGGTAGACGCAGCCAATAAAAAGGAGAACGATAGAAAAACTATGGCTAGAAATATATAGCTAGCATGGGGCATAAAGCCCGTTTTTAATGCTAAAAAGCCTTGAAAAACGACATAATTTCTGGTAGGCACCCCTAATTCAAATACAAAGTCTGAAATATTATGAAGTACTATCTCTATGCTTTGCGTTTTTCTTACAGTTTCGAGTGGTGCTGCTATTCCAATCCCCAAATACTGTAATATTAAAAAGCAAACTAAAAAACTTACAAAAATAACTAGTAGCAGTACATAAATACCACGATATCCTTTATTCCATCCTTTCCAAAAATTGAGACGAGACATTTATGTTTAATTTATTATTTTAAAAATTGTTGGGAGCAAACTTATAAAGATCATTAAATTAATCACTTCTTTACTCAATTACCTTAGGTACCCTAAAGTAATTTTCGTCCTTTTTAGGAGCATTTTTTAAGGCTTTATCGTGAGCCAAATGTTCCCCCTTTTTATCTTCTCTAAATTGATTCACCTCAAAAGACATACTTTGTAAAGGCTCTACATTTTCAGTATCTAACTCTTGCAGTTTCTCTATAAAAGTTAAAATATTATTCATATCCTTCAGCATTTTTTCTTCCGATTTCTCGTCAAATTCAAGTCTTGCCAAATGAGCTATTTTTTCTAAAGTTTCTTTATTTATACTCATAATTTAGGATTATGCTTCTCTAATTCTTTTTCTATAATGTCAAAAACCTGTTGTTTTAACGCAGGCACATCTGTTAAATTGAGCCCTTGAGTAGAAATAGGTTCGTGAAAAATCATTCTCATTTTCCTTCTGGTAATTAAAGGAATTTTTTCATCCGGTAAAATTATCCAATTATCCGGAAGTGTCACAGGCACAAGTGGGATTTGTTTTTCAATAGCTGCCCTAAATGCACCATCTTTAAAGCGAACCATTTCGGGAATATTTTTGCTGTAAATACCTCCTTCCGGATACATTACTAAACTTCTGCTGTTATTCATCCTTGAAATCGCTATTTGAAGCGCTGTATAACTATTTTTCAGACTTGACCTGTCAACTGTTACGTGTAATCTGCTAAACATAAACCCGAAAAGTGGAATCTTTGCTAAGGACTTTTTACCCACATATAAAACAGGATTGGGAGCAAAGCCAAAACTTAGTATGTCTAACAAAGAAAAGTGATTAGAACAATAAACATATTGTTGTTTTTTAATAATTTGATTCTTACCAATAATTTCTGTAGGAATTACAACTAATTTAAGAGCGGTCCATGCCCAAATTTTATTTAAATAAAAGCAATACTTATGCCAGGAGGGAACAGGTATAAGTATGAGAAAAAAAGGAAATAGGAGTAGAAATAGACCCGCAAAAACAATGGCACACCACAAAGTGTATATTTGTTGAAAAAATTTTAACATGATTGAAATTCAAAATAACCAATCAATTTTCGCTTTCAAAGGCTCTTTCATTCATTTAATGACGCATCATAAGAAACTTTGATGTTTCAATTAGAACACTTTTCTAACTAAATTGAATAACAAATGGTAAAAGAAGTAAAAAAAATGGAGATTTCCATCGGTTGGGATGTTGGTGGCTGGAGTGGTAAAAATCATGACTTGTGTATTTTGGAAGCTTCCCAATCAGAAATTAAGCTAAATCGCGCTTCCTCAATCGATGTTTATGATGTTAAAACTACCATACAAAAGGTTTTAGAAAAATATCATCAGGTTGCAAAAATTACTATTGCCATTGATGCTCCCTTGCAATTCCCTGAATTATTTAGGCAATTAATCAGTCAAGAGCAGTCGATCTTTTTTGATCAGATAAAACTAATGAAAAATAAGAACCCTCTAGCTTGGCGGACCACAGATTTATTTATTAAGCAAAAGTTTGGAAAAACACCCTTAAGTGCATCATTTAGTTTTTTAACCAGTAATGCAACTGTTGCCATTGCACTAATTGGAGAAATTAAAGCCTTATTTCCGCAAATTTCAGTAATGCCGTTTGATGAAATGTCAGATATACGTATTATTGAAGTATACCCCGGATTATTAAAAAGTAAAGTACTAAAAGATAGTGAAGCGTTTTCAAAATATAAAACGATTATAAAAAGTAAATTATTTGAAAAAATTGATGGCTTTAATTATTACTTTGGAGATGAGAAAGAAAAAACAGACACTGCAGATGCCATTATATGTGCATTATTCGGATTAGGTATTTCGTGCAATAATGATTCTATCCCTCAATTGGAAGTCGGTATACCTTCTAAACTCAAAGAAATTGTAAAATCTGAGGGTTGGATTTATTACCCTGCATAAATGAAATGATCAGACTTCCTGATTGATCAATTTAGCAGCCCTATTTTTAAATCTCATGAAAAGAATGACTGCAGTTATACTTAATCCTATAAGTAAGCCATACCAAACACCTGATTCACCAAGGCCTAATTGAAAGGCAAGTAAATAGCCCATAGGCAACCCTATTGCCCAATACGCTAGAAAAGTCACTAGCGTAGGCATTTTTACATCTCCCATACCACGTAAAGCGCCTAGCCCTACCACCTGAATGCCATCGGAAAGCTGGAATAAAGCGGCAATTATTAATAAAGTAGAGGCAATGCCAATTACTTCGACATCATCTGTATATAAGGATGGTAATAATTCATTAAACACCATAAATAAAGAGCCTGTGATTGTCATAAATAAAATAGACATCACAAAACAGGTATAGCCGGCAATACGCATAGTAATAAAATCTTTTTGACCTAATTGATTCCCTACTCTAACGGTAGCGGCTGCAGAAATACCCGTAGCCATCATGTAACTGATTGAGGCTAAATTAATTGCTACCTGATGAGCAGCAAGCGGAATTGCCCCCATCCAGCCAATCATAATAGCTGCAGTAGCAAAAGCTCCTACTTCAAAAATATATTGAAAACCAGTTGGAACACCTAAATTGAGCAGGTTATTAAATGATTTTTTATTCCATACCGTAACTTTTAAGTAGCTCCAATAAATGGTAAAGCGTTTAGAGTGCCTTACAAAAAGCACCATTACTATAGCCATTACTATCCTTGAAATTAATGTAGCCCATCCTGCTCCTACTAAACCCATAGGTTCAAATCCTAATTTACCAAAAATAAGAACGTAGTTTAGGCCAATGTTTACTATGTTGGCACTAATAGTTATATACATCGCTTGTTTTGTCATAGACAAACCTTCAGCAAATTGCTTTGAGGTTTGAAATATCATAAAGGGGACCAATGAAAAACCAATTATAGCCAAATAAGGCTTGGCTAATTTTACTACTTCAGGTGGCTGATTTAATAAATCTAAAATATACCCTCCAAATAGTAAAATGATGAATAAGATTATACCAAATATCAGGTTGATTATAAAGCTATGTTTGAAAAAGCGCATACATGCTCTAGGATTTCCTTCTCCATCAGATTGCGCCACTAAAGGTGTTAAACCAAAGGAAATACCAATACCAAACATCATCATTACACTAAAAACAGCATTAGCAATAGAAACGGCAGCCAATTCATTGGTCCCTACTCTACCCACCATCATAGCGTCTGCTGTACCCACTAAAACGTGACCTAATTGACTCAAAACCACTGGGTAAGCTAATAAATAGTTGCGTTTGAAGTGTTCTTTAAAATCTGTTGATAGCATAATTGATATAATCGAAGGCAAAATTAGCTTTATAAATGGAGATATGAAGGATTAAAAGTGTAAATTAATCAAATTACTAAATCAAAAGAATGATCTGATTTGGGCTTAAAAATTTGGTAATGAAAAGAATTTTTATAATCATATTAATAGATCAAACTACTGAAGTTTTCGACCAATGAATAGAGTTTTATTAATTTATGCATTATCTTTAATGTAGAAAAAATTGTATTTAAAGAACTCTTATGGATAGCCGTAAATATTTTTTAATTGTAATCCTTCTTGCAGCAGCTTTTATATCGACTACTTCTGAGCTCACTCATGCTCAAAGTGTAAAGAAATTAAATAAATATATTGAAAAAGGGGATAAAAAATTCAACCAAAACAAATACGAAAAAGCCATCAAGTTTACCCATAAACTAGAGGAAAAGAGTATTAAAAAACTAGGGCCTAACAATCTATTTTTAGCTATTGCATATCTCAAAAGAGCTAATTATAATTGGGCTTTAGGCGAATTTTCTACCTTTTATGAATTACATGAGAATAGTTTGAGAATTAGTGAAGAAACTAATGGATTAAGCTCTTTAGGCCATGCCCTAAATTTAAAAAAAGCAGCAGAAAATATGTTGACTTATGGCAATTATCTCAAATCAGCAGAATATCTTAAGCAAGCTTACTTAATATTTTCTAAATCTTCAGAAGCAGGTAAATCCTATTTAGCAAATTTAGATTTAATGAAAGCCGAAATTGAAATTGGAAAGGGAAACTATTCTAATGCAATTAAAATATTAAACAGCCACGAAAGTTCTTTTCTACAAAAAGCTTTAGACAAAAATCTTGATAAAAGTGTAAGAGAAGATGCTAACAAGGATATTGCACACCTAATTACGTTGAAGGGAAATGCATTAAGACATAGAGGGGAATTCCTTAGATCTGATTCAGCCTTTGTATATGGAGAAACATGGATAAAGGATAAAATTGGTAAAAAGAGCCTTCAGTTCAGCAATCACTTATTCTATTTTGCTCAAATGCTCGAAGAAAATGGCACCAAAGAATTACCTGCCAGTTATTATAAAGATGCTTACTTATATGCCGCATCTGCTTTAGGAGATTCCCATCCATTTACTATTCGCAATTTAAAGAATTTAGCTATCAATGCCATTAAAGAAACAAAGGTATCCAAAACGTCAGTTTACCAAAAGCAGCTTGAAAAAATTGTAAAGAAGAATTTACCGAAAACTAGTGTTCACCGTGTAAACCTTGACATTGTAAATTATGAAATAAATTTACGAGGTGGTAAGGTAAAGAATATTGAAAATGAGGCCATTAAATTGATGTTAAGCCACAATAATTTGATAGATGATCACCCGTTGTTAATTGAATTACATAATGTAATGATCAAAGCTGCAGGAGCGCAAAATCAATACGCAAATATTGAACATTACAACAAAAGAATTATTGAATTAAAATCTAAACTTTATGGTGATTCTGCTATAGCAACGAGAATGAGCAGAATCGATTTAGCTAATTATTGGGTAGATTATACTGATAAATTTGAAGAGGCGGATAAAATATATCATATAGATTTTTACGGCAATGTTGAAAATGAACTAACAGAGGGGCATTATAAATATGTAGATTTATTAAATCATCTGGCTACCTCTTCCCAGGCTCAAGACAAATATAATGATGCCTCCCAACTACTCGACAAAGCGCTTAAGCTTACCCGAGTGAAATATGATAATAAAGATATAGATTTTGGTAAGGAACTCACACTAATTGCTGATCTGCAAATTAAGATAGGAGAATATGAAAATGCAGAAAGAAATATTTCTGAAGCTTTGAGAATATTAGTGAATTTTGATACGGATTTAAATATTATCTATTATATAAAAGCATTAGAAACTAATGCTAAATTATTAACCCTAAAAGGTTTCTTTGATGAGGCGGAGGATGCTATTTCACTTTCTCAACAATTATTTGAAAGTGCTATTCCTAATCCTGAATACAATCCAATAACCGCCTCTCAAGAATTGGCAGCCGTTTACCTTAAAATAGGTAAATATAATGAGACTGAAGCTATTTTAACTAAGGCAATAAAGCAAAACAGTCGGCAATATGGTGAGAGTAGCCAAAAACTAATTCAACCACTAGTAGAATTTGGTAGACTACAATTAATCAAGGGAGACTATCCAAAGGCTGAAGAATATGCCAGAAAAGCCTTATATATTTCTGAAAATACATACAGTAAATATTCAACCAAAAATACTCCAGCTACCTTGCTTTTAGGTGAGTTATATGAAGCTATAGGAGATTATGATAAGTCTGAAGAATTTTATTTGCAATCTATTAATATTTTGGAAAATCAATTCGGGAGAGCTCATGTGGATGTAGCCACCACTATTTCCAGATTGGCTATAGTCAAATTTTATAATAATTCAGATAGCCCCGAAGAAATTGAAAAATTACTATTCGAGGCCAAGGAAACTATAGGAAAGCGGTTTTCTACCATAAGTCCAATTTATGCAGACTTATTAAAAGATATGGCAAACTTCTTTATATCTGAGGGTAAATTAGAGGATGCGTTTAGTTTTTTGGCACAATCTGAAACCATTTGGAAAAATAAAGTAGGTAGAAGAAATAATATTAAAGCAGCTGATATCCATATCCTGAGGGGTGATATTTTCTACCGACAAAAGGAATATAAGGATGCTGAAAAAGAATATAAATCGAGTCAAAAACTAAACGAAAAGTTCTTTAATGATCAGCACCCAGAATACGTAAAAGCAACTGCTAAGCTTAGTAAAGTGTATTACATGGATGGTAATCAAAGAAAAGCTAAGACCACCATTGAAGAGGTTATTAAAATTTACGACACTTTTATTAGTGACTACTTTCCTTCGTTAAGTGAAAGAGAGAAAACTAAATATTGGAATACTATTAAAAGCGATTATGACTACTATAATACCATAGCGCTAAATTCTTATGACAAGTATCCTGAAATGATTGAACAAGTGTTTAATAACGCAATAAAAACTAAAGGATTGTTATTAAATAACTCAATTAAAATGAGAGAAAGGATTCTCAATACTACTGATAGTTTGCTCATTACCAGATATTTTGAATGGATTAATAAAAAAGAAATTTTAACTAAAGCTATTGCTATGAGTAATGAACAATTGGCAGAAATAGGAATTAATCTTTCTGAACTATCTAAAAATGTTGAACTAGTTGAAAAAGAATTAAGCCAGAAATCGGAATTATTCAGCCAAGGATACGAGAATCAAAATTTTAATTGGGAGCAAATTAAAAACACACTGAAAGAAAATGAGGTAGCTGTTGAAATGGTTCGTTTTCGATATTTCGATCACTTTTTAACAGATTCTATAATTTATATGGCATTAGTATTGAAAAATGATAAAAATACTAAACCAAGTTTTGTTGTTTTAAATAATGGTAAAGATTTAGAATCGAAATTCTTCAATTATTACAAAAACAGTATTAAATATAAAATTCGGGATCAATACTCTTATAATAACTTTTGGGAGCCTCTAAAGAAAGAAATTGGTGATAACAATACGATATTTTTCTCACCCGATGGTGTGTATAATCAAATAAATTTAGAAGCTATTCCCTTAGAAGAAAAAGGTTATTTAATTGATAAAAATAACATAGTATTAATAGGTAATACTAAAGATTTATATATTAATAAAATAAAAACTAAAACACCAAATCTAGATAAAACAGCCTTCCTATTTGGTAATCCAAAATTCTATATTACAGCGAAATCTGAATATAAAGCTGATTTTAGGGGAGGGGCTACACAAGTGAATGAGTTACCGGGTACCCGAAGAGAAATTGAGGCTCTAACTAAATTATTAAAAGAAAATGGCTGGGAAACTTCTGATTATTTGGAACTTCAAGCTTCAGAACTTGAAGTAAAAAACTTAAAAAGTCCAAAAGTTTTTCATATAGCTACCCATGGTTTTTTTAATGAAGATAATGTGCCAACAGGCGAAAACACCAAAAGAAATAATTTAAATGAAAATCCATTATTGAAATCGGGGTTAATGTTAAAAGGTGCCGGTGATCTATTAGTGAAAACAAAATATAATTTTAATATTGAACCAGGTATTCTTACAGCCTATGAGGCTATGAACTTAAACCTTGATAAAACTGAATTAGTTGTTCTTTCTGCTTGTGAAACCGGTTTAGGAGAATTGCATGAAGGAGAAGGGGTTTATGGATTGCAACGGTCCTTTTTAGTGGCAGGCGCAAAAACTTTAATTATGAGCTTATTCAAAGTGTCTGATGAGGCCACAGAAAAACTAATGATATCATTTTATACCAAATGGCTGGAAACTGATAATAAAAGGCAAGCTTTCACTGACGCTAAAAAAGAAATAAGGAAAGAATACAATGACCCAATTTATTGGGGTGCCTTTGTAATGATGGGGTTAGATTAAAGTGTTAACTATTATTCCAAGGCTTGCTTAAAACAGTTGATTTTAAATAAATCTCCTTTATCTATTTTTAATAATGATTATTCTAAAATGGTTTTTCAGTAAGTGCAAACCTCTTTAGTTTAATACTTTATATTCTTTAATCAGGCTCTATTTATTGTTTTCCTTCCAGTCTCTAATAAAATTAGACCAAGTAATAGGATTCAAAAAATTATTAGGTGGCATTAATCCTGTCATATCATACAATTTTGCGTACCTCCATTGATCATAATATAATTTATCATTTTCATATTCCTGCTTTAACAAACCATCCATATTTCTCTTAAATCTAGATATATTCTCTATTTGCTTTGGCGAAAGGTCATTCTCGAGAATTGTTTTAGCAAATACATCAATGTCAGGCATAGGGTAAACAACCACCTCATCCAAAATTAAATTATCTCTTACCATTAGCTCTATCATTGAATAAGAATTACCATCTAATATTTCTGGGATGATAAACATTCTATTTTGATAACCCACACTTCTAAAAACTATAGTGTCACCGGGATAAGCTAAAAATGAAAAATACCCTGTATTATCAGCTACTGTACCTCTTCTACCCTCATCTAGTAAAACATAAGTATATGGCACCGGCTCCATATTTTCAGCATCTAAAATTACCCCACTTAAATTAATAGGGTCTGTTGGAACTCTCTTAGCCGTATCCTGCGCTACAACAGTAAAAACTATAAAACTGAATAATAAAATTAAAAGTGCATTTCTCATTTCTTAAAAATTAATGATCCCAATTATATTTGTCCAGATTCTCCAAACAAGCATTAAGTAAGAGAACGGAATCTGCTATATCTTGTTTATTTGCCATTTCAATTACTTGATGTAAATGACGGGTAGGAATTGAAATAGCTCCTGCAATAGCTCCATTTTTACCCATCCTTTGAAGGCCTGCAGTATCTGTACCGCCTGCGGTAAGGATTTCAGACTGCCAGGTTATTTTGTTTTTATCTGCAGTTTGACGCATAAATTCAACCATTCGGTAATCACAAATAGTCATAGCATCTAAAACCTTTATAGCCACGCCCTTCCCTAAAGATGTTACTTTTTCATGAGCTTGGGCACCTGGTAAATCAAAAGCAATAGTAGTGTCTAATGCTATACCAAAATCCGGGTTAACTCTATGAGAAGCAACATTTGCTCCTCTAATACCTACTTCTTCCTGCACAGTAAAAACACCGTAAACATCATATGGAAAATCCTGTAAAGTGCGTAAGGCTTCAATTAAAACAAAAACAGATACACGATTATCTATGGATTTGCAATTAACACAATTACCCATTTCAATTAAACCTCTTTCCCTGGTAACTGTATCCCCAACAGATACTATTTTCTCAACTTCCTCTTTTGCCATTCCTAAATCGATGAAATAATCAGTGAGTTTAGCTACCTTATTTCTTTCCTCTTGTGTCATCACATGGATGGGTTTAGATCCCATTACTCCTATTACGTCCTCTTTACCATGAATTATCACCCGTTGTGCTGTTAATGTTTTCGGATCAAAGCCCCCTAAGGTAGTAAATCTTAAAAAACCATTATCATCAATATGTGTAACCATAAAGCCTATTTCATCCATATGAGCAGCTACCATCACTTTTTTAGCATCAGGATTATTTTTCGCTCTTTTGATAGCATAAACATTCCCCATATTGTCTACCTCTACTTCATCTACAAGATCCTTTACCTCTTCAATGATCATATTACGTATTCTCTTTTCATAACCAGGTGCGCCAGGAGTTTCGCATATTTTAGATAGTAATTCTATATTTAAGCTCATGTGTAATAATTTTAATTTATCTATAAAGCTACAAAAATGATGAAGTGTTTAGTAAAAAGTTAATAAAAGTGCAGGTAATTTGATAATTATTAGTTTTCAGATCATTATCATAGCACCTTCTTAAGCGCTTTACAATTGTCGTTGAGTTTATTATTTTTAACTCTATCCTTTTATGAGAGAATACAGATTAATCTATATTAGCTTTTCTTTAGATCTTTCAAATAGAATTTGCATAATTCCATCCTTCAGACCGCTGTCAGGCACTATGATACTGGTGGCCTTAGCCCATTTCATGGCATTTGTATAGATATCTAATGCAGGTATTATTACATCTGCTCTATCAGGATTTAATTGTAGTTTATTGATTCTATCCTCCATACTAAATGATCGAATATAATCCTGAGTTTTTAAGATTCTTTGCAATGAAATAGCCTTACCTGGTTTTTTACCCGCTAAATCTAAGGCTTTATTAATATTTCCACCAGTTCCGATAGCGGTTACTTTACCATATTCTTTCTTTACTTCTTTGGCAATCCAATCCCTCATTTCATCCCAAATATGATGCGATCCATTTCCCTGTAACCTTCGTACTGAACCCAATTTGAATGACCTCGCCTTAATTTTCTCATTATTTACGTATAAATTGAGTTCTGTACTACCACCACCTACATCAATATGTAAGTGAGTTTGAGAATTCATGTGTGGAAATATAGCTTTATTAATGATTTCAGCTTCTTTATCCCCGTCAATTACTTCAATTTTTAAACCTATGGATTGTTCAACTTCCTCCAAAATACTATATCCATTTTCTGATTCACGCATCGCAGATGTAGCGCAACCCATATAATCATCTACTTCGTACAAATCAATTAAAATTTTAAAGGCTTCCATGAGCTTTATAAACTTCTGTTTAGAAGATTCACTAATTCTACCCAGAGAAAATACATCATGGCCGAGACGCATAGGGAAACGAACATATTCCAATCTTTTAAAGGTAGTTACTCCCTCATAAATTGTTACACGAGTTAGTTGTAACCTTATAGCATTTGATCCTATATCTATTGCTGCTAATTTAAGCATGGGCAAAAAAAGCGAAAATAAACCAGATATTAGCGAAGCTTGAAAAGAAATAAAAAATTATTAATAATGAATACATTTTATTATGAATAGTATGGCCTATTAGAAGATTTGAAATATATTTAAATAAACATTAAGGAGATTTGTTTTTAGAAAAATGCTTGTTTCTAAAAATCAACACCTTTATAGTAAAGTTTTCGTTAAAAAATAATTATATTTGTTTTGAAAGTTTTTTATGAAAAAATTACTAATCGTCATATTTCTTATCACTATAGCTCAGGACGTTTTGAGCCAAACATTTTATTCTAGAAGGCTTAACCGAAATTGGGTAGCCACTGGTGGAATAGGATATGCCAGATCTTTAGGTGATTTGACAAATCCAGGTAGTTATTTTGATACCAGGTTTAACTTGGAAGCCGGTTTACAATATAGGGCAAGTGAGAGAATAAATATAAGAGCAAATTTGCTTTTATTCCAACTTTCTGGCAATGATGAAGAAATTGATCCTGAACTAAATACACGATCAAGAGGCTTATCATTTTTTTCAAATAATGCAGAATTAAGTGTTGGAACTACCATTAGTTTATTCCCTCATAGCGCGCGATTTAGGCAAAGAAAGAAAATTAATCCATATGTTTACGCAGGGGTCGGTTTACTATATTTCGATCCCAGAGCAGAAATACCAGGTGTTGCCTACATTCCTGGAGAAACAGAGCCAGTTCAACTTGCTAACGGTGGAAAAACAGTTTCATTAAGGCAATATCAAACTGAGAGACCTAATACTTACAGTAATTTTGCATTTGTAATACCTGTAGGTGTTGGTGTAAAGGTGAAAGTTTCCGACTTTCTTGATATATCGGCTGAAGTATCGAATAGAATAACCTTTACCGATTATCTGGATGATGTTAGTGGTAGAAATTATTCTGACCCTGCATTATTTGATTTCATCCAAGAAAGAGAAAGAGAAGCTTATGCGTTATCTAATCCTACTGGAACTACAAGCTCTGTAAGAGGTAATCCGGAAAACAACGATTTCTATTTAATAGCTAATATAAAGGCCGAATTTTACTTAAGAGGTGACTTCTTAGATGGCTTATTTGGTATTAATGGCAAAAGGTTAAGATTTAACAAAGGCAGGAGAGGAAGAGGTTTATTCAACAGCAGAGGCCCAAACAGAAGACAACCTTAGAGATTTTTATCTAACCTGATCAACGAAAATTACCCATAAAAAAGGCCTGATAAAAATATATCAGGCCTTTTTTCATAATGTAAAGCTAATGTCAACTTACGATTTCACAACCTGAATATTTAATTATAATTTGACATCGTGACCTACAACTACTCCACCAGCTTCTTTAACATATTCCAAACCAAATTCTTTTCTGCTATTTTTACCATTAACCTCAAACCCAACTTTATTTTAGCCATAGCCATCAATTATAGAACCCCCGTATTCTACATCTAATACGATAGATTTAGTAATGTCTTTAATAGTTAAATCACCAGATAATTTAAAATCACTACCAGACTTTTTTAATTGTCCATTAGAAAATTTAATATGAAGGTATTTAGCAGCAGAAAAGAAATCATCAGATTTCAAGTGCGTGTCTCTATCAGCAGTATTAGTATCAATACTGTTAACATCTAATTGAAAGGAGGCTCCTGCACCATTAAATTCTTCACCGTCAGTTTCAACGCTTTCTTCAAACTTATTGAATTACCGTGTACCTGTTAAAATTTTTAAGTGCTTCACCTTAAATTGCATTTCATTGTGTGTTGGATCGATATTCCATTTTGTACCTACCACTATAATTGAATATGATAATAAGTACTATGTTTAATTTAATAATTCACCGTAATGAAAATTGTGGAAAGGAAGATATTTGAAAGGGGAAATTGGTTATGGAGAGGGTATTTTGATTCTTAGCGTAAAAAAATGAAGTATTGTTACCTCAAATACATCTTTAGCGGTTGTTGTTCTTTTAATGATAACCTAAAAAATATCCTTAATAGACCACTTCAAAGGGATATAATAAATTTTTTCGTCATATTTAGGCATAAAAAAAGGATGTTGAATAAACAACATCCCTTATAATAAAAAGTTGGCAACGACTTACTCTCCCACCTGTTACGGCAGTACCATCAGCGCTGGTGGGCTTAACTTCTCTGTTCGGAATGGGAAGAGGTGTACTCCACCGCTATAGTCACCATAAGATCTTTGTTCACCGTAGCTT
>JBBSPJ010000025.1:0-20794 GCA_038258905.1 Cytophagales bacterium | reverse complement strand
CGTAACATACGCCAATCCAATTATGACATAGAAGTATTGGAGGATGCCGGGTGGAGAATTTACAGACATGAGGACTACCCTGAAGATACTAGCGCTCATTATTTTAAAACCGCATTGGTGGTAAATTGGAGAGTAAATAAAGCCTATCCTATCATTGAAATGGCAAAGGCAATTAATAAAGAAGGGCTTGAAATAACATGGAAAGACCCAAAAAGTAATAAATCCGGTACATTGGCTTTGAGTGATTTACAAAGAAAATACGAAATGGAATTGCTCACCCATCTTTACAATCATATAATTAATGAACACGAGCTTAGCTGGAAGCCTGAGGGTGAGAAAAGTACAACTTTATTTTTTGATTCAGAACAAAAAGAGGCTTTTAGGATAACAATGTATGATTTTTATAGGCTCACTGGTATTCTATAAATTTAACGGCATAACATTTGATTACTGTTTACGATATAGTATAAAACTTTTTAAACATGATAAATCAAACTTTAAAAATTGGAAGTATTCTGTTAGCCTCATTATTAATGGTTGGCACAGTTCAAGCGCAGCAAAAATCTGAAAACGATAAAGCTATTAGAAGTATATCAGTAAGCGGAAAAGCTGAAAGAGAAGTACTGCCGGATGAGATTTATTTTGACATCTCCCTCAGAGAATACAGCACTAAATCAGGCAGTAAGTTTATGATTGCAGAACTAGAGAAGCAGTTGGTAGCAGCTGTAAAAAAAGCTGGAATACCCGCTGAAAACTTAACCGTGCAAAACGTATATGGCTATAACTACAATTACGGTAAAAAGGAAGAAAATAAGGAGTTTATGGCCAGAAAGCAGTTTCAATTAAAGCTAAGCGATGGTAAAATGCTTAACCAAATTTTAAGTCAGCTGGATCCTAAAAGTATAGAATATTCAAGAATAAGCCAGTACACTCATTCAAAAATCAAAGAAATTGAGCAGGAATTACAAATTGAGGCTGTTAAAAATGCTAAAGCTAAGGCAGAAGCTTTATTGAATCCATTAGGCGAAAAGCTTGGTCGTGTAATTGAAGTGCAAGAAAACAGACCTGGATACCAACCTGTATATTATTTTAAGAATCAGAACAATAATATGCGCTCTATGGCAATGATGGATGAGTCATCAAATATGGAGAGTAATGTCGAATTTCAAAAGATTAAGGTAGAAGCTGAGGTAAACATTGTGTTTTCCATTCAATAAATTCAAAATTGGCTTTATATTGCAAGTTCATTAATAAAAACCTTGAAATATGGAACCTATCAAAATTAGCAGTTTTGAAGAATTTAAGGCCTATGATGGCAAAATGTTGGGAGTATCTGATTGGCACACAATTGATCAGGGGCAAGTAAATTTATTTGCAGATGCCACTTTAGATCATCAATGGATTCACTTAGATCCTAAAAAAGCTGCTGAAAGTCCTTTTGGACAAACAATAGCTCATGGTTATCTTACTTTATCATTAGCTCCCTATTTATGGAAGCAAATTGCAGATGTTACTAATCTGAAAATGATGATTAACTATGGGATAGAGAAATTAAAATTTAATAATGCAGTAAAAGTGGGCTCATCAGTACGTTTAACTGCTAAATTAAACTCTATAGTTGATTTGAGAGGTGTGTGCAAAGCACAGATAGACATTGTAATGGAAGTACAAGGTGAAAAAAAGCCAGCCTATTCAGCCTCTATTATCTTTTTATATCACTTTGAGTAAAAAATATAAAGAAGCTACAGTTTTGAATTATACTGTGGCTTCTATTTTTTTGTCTTGTTGAGTCTCCACGTCAGCATAAGTTGGGCAAGTTCTTTGTGCGCAAGCTGATGCAAATAATACTAAACCTGCAAATGCTGCGAATAATTTTGTAGTCTTCTTCATAATTGAATATTATTATACTTTGATATTGTAAAGGTAACTAATCACCTATTTCAAAAAAAAGCCAAAGTCTTTAAACATTACTTTTAGCATTTAAATAGGCTTTCAATGAAAATATATCGACCAAATGCTAAAATTCTTATTCCAATTGATGTTTTTAACAGATTAAAATTATTAAAGATTGCATTTTTCCGGTAATGTTTAAAACATTAATTGTATTTACATTAAAAAAATTGACTTTTCTATGATTATAATACATATAATGGTTGATTAGAATAACACTAGAATTTCTAGGTTTCGAGGTAACATAAGGATTTCTCAAAAATTTTTAGGAAGGTTATTCTAAATTGTAATACCAAAGGTTGAATGCTCGTTTTATAATTTCAGTTCCTTTTACCAAATAAAGCAATAAGTATTCTTATTTTTGAAATTCAATAGATTTAATTCCCAATGAAAAAATTACTATACGCTTCTTTCTTATTTCTGCTAGTTACGGCTTGTTCTGATAGTTCCAAAAAGGAAGTTAAAAATGAAGAGCCTAAGAAAGATATACCCGTTCCGGCTTTTAATCAGGATATGGCCTACAAATATATTGCCGAACAGGTGGCTTTCGGCCCCAGAGTGCCCAATACTGAGCCTCACAAGGAAACGGAGGAGTATCTTATCCTACAATTAGAAGAAATGGGAGCAAAGGTAACTTTACAAAAGTTTGAGTCTGACACCTATGACGGAGAAATCTGGAATTTAACCAATATAATAGCCTCCATTTTACCAGAAAAAAAGAGGAGGGTTTTAATAGCAGCCCATTGGGATACCAGAAAAGTGGCCGATAAAGATACTGAAAGAACTAAAGAGCCCATCGATGGAGCCAACGATGGAGCAAGTGGCGTAGCTGTTGCCCTTGAAATTTTAAGAACCATCCAAAAAGCAGAAAATAAACCCGATGTAGGAATTGATATCATCTTGTTCGATGGAGAAGACAATGGCGAACCAAGAGGACAAAATGTAGGGGGCAGAGAATCGTGGTGGTGCCTTGGGTCGCAGTATTGGTCTAAGAATAAACATGTAAATACATATTCAGCCTATTATGGTATTTTGTTCGATATGGTTGGCGGAGTTGATGCGCAATTTCATAAAGAAGGATATTCAATGGATTTTGCGCCATCCATCGTAGATAAGGTTTGGAATACCGCTGAAAGAATAGGGTACGGTAAATATTTTGTTTCTAGCGTGGTAGATCCTATCACAGATGACCATTACTTTGTTAACAAGTATGCCAAAATACCAATGATTGACATTATAGCACATGATCCACTTTCCAATGACTTCTTTCCTGATTTTCATCATAGGCATAAGGACAATATGGATATCATATCTAAAGAAACCTTAAAGGCGGTGGGCCAAACCACCTTGCAGGTGATTTACGAGGAGTAATAGGTGCTAAAATTGCAAAACACTATGCGTAATTTCAATTTTAAAAAACGAAACTTCACTTCTGGTTTGCATATGCTTGGTATTGTTTTATTAATAGTGGGTTTATTCGTTTTTATCAGTCCCTTCATTTTTGAAGCGGAGAATTCTTTCGGAAAGGTTTTTGGAGTAGGAATGGGAGCCATAACCGCGGGGCTGGTAATTATTTTTACTTTTGAAGGAGCAATTATCAATTGGGAAGAAAAGAAATTCAAAGAATATACGTCAATTTCTGGCATTTTAGTTGGTGATTGGGAAGAGCTTCCCGCTATTACCTCCGTGAAAGTGTTTTCAAATAGCTACGTAAGAACTCATTTGCCGAATGGAATAAGCCCAACTTTTTCTTCCTCCATTACAGACTATTTGTTGCTGATATATGCAGATTCGACACAGCCCTTAATCAAAATGATCTATTCAAAGAAAAATAAGGCCCTCCAGGATGCAAAGAAATTAGCTGAAGGATTAGGGGTGCCATTAATGCTAAATATAAAAGAGTAGGTCTCCCAAATTATTGAAAGGCAATTCAAGAAAAAAGGCTTCTCAAATCATTAAGAAGCCTTTTTAGAATTAAAGTTTTGTTTATTTAGTAGTTTGCTTGACCAAATTCTTTCTCTTCAAAATAGTTTCTACAAACTTTTTCTCGTTTTCAGTATTGAAAATTTTATAAGGCAAATAAATAAATTGTGCTTTAGAAAGCACAAAAATGAATGCTTTTTTTCCGATTTTGGCAGATTTTACCTGATCCCATTTCACTGGCATGCCTTGTTTGGTATTCAATTTTATTAAAATCTGTTGGGAGGTTATTTCATAAGATAATTTCTCAAATAATATTTTGTATTGTTCTAATTGCGTTACTCCTGCAAATTGAATAACCCAGAATAAAAAATAAAGTAATAATGCTATCCCTGTTCCGATGAACCACCAGATGCTAGGAGCGAAAAAATAACCACAGCAAAGCGCTAAAGCTATTAAAAAGACCCACCACTGCTCTTTTACAATGTTTTTAAGACCGGTTTTTATGTATGTGCCGTTATCCAGCTTATATTTTTTAGTTTTAACAAGCATTTCCTAAGTATTATAATTTTTTTGTGTTTCTAAATTCTATCTCCCGAAACGGGAGTGCAAATATATCTCATTTTTATGGGATCAGGAAACCGCTTTCAAACTGATATCTAAACTTTTATAAGAATGTGTTAGTGCTCCTACAGAAATATAGTCAACCCCAGTTTCTGCAATTGCGGCAATTGTTTCTTCTGTAATGCCTCCAGAGGCCTCCGTTTCACATTTACCACCTATGATTGAAACTGCTTCTTTCATCATATCTGTTGTCATATTATCCAACATAATTACATCTACTCCTTCAACATTCAAAGCTTCCTTTACTTCTACCAAGGTACGAGTCTCTACTTCAATTTTTAAATGAAGCGATTTTTCCGACAAATATTTTTTAGTGGCCTTTACAGCCTGGGTTATTCCACCCGCAAAATCATTATGGTTATCCTTTAGCATAATCATATCAAATAGTCCATAACGATGGTTTTTTCCCCCGCCAATCGCCACGGCCCATTTTTCTGCTATCCTGAAGTTAGGAGTGGTTTTTCGAGTATCCAACAACTTAGCTTTGGTATGATTAATCATCTGGCTTAATTGATGAGTGTAAGTGGCAATCCCACTCATTCTTTGCATACAATTCAGTACCAATCTTTCCGCACTTAAAATAGAAATGGCAGATCCACTCACTTTAAGTCCTATATCACCGTATTTAACTAAGTCCCCATCTTTTTTAAACACTTCCACTTTCAAGTTTTCATCAACTACCTTGAAAATATGCTGAGCCATTTCCACCCCGGCTAATATGCCATCTCCTTTAATAATTAATTGAGCGGTACTGAGTTTATCTGAGGGTATAGAGGCCAAAGAGGAATGATCCCCGTCTTGAATATCCTCTTTTAGTGCGGAGTGAATAAACTGATGAATCGCTTGTTGAGTTAAATATTGGTAAGCCACGAATTTTTATTTTTACGAGAGGGTAAATTTACAATCTAACCGTGATTAATCGATACTTTTTTAATATAATTACTCAATTTCTCCAGGTATTAAACAAGTTTTAGGTATGCTCTTCATTTGTGTTTTGCCGAAGCATGAAAGTCTATAAGGAAAATTGCAATTAAGAAAAACGGCACCATTACTATTCGATAGCGGGAAAGTGTACCGAAATTATAGGTAGATATGCCAACCCCAAATGCAAATACAAGTGAAAAAATAAGGCAGAATAATATTATAGGTACCTTTATACTGCTTATAATATGCCCAATTTTATTTCTGATAATTAAGCGTATAAATAAAACAAAGAGGATAAAGGCTTCTATCGCAGATAATAACATGAGGGGATTTCTTACCTCCCACAAATAGGGTCTGAATAGTGCTACATTTACAGCCTGGGGTGCTAACTTAATCATGCTCCCTATAGTTCCGTCTAATTCGCCTAGTGAATAGCCGGAACCTGCATCCTTTCCTGTCCAATAGCGGATATCATAAGCTGTAACTTGCGCAGTTTCTGCAATTTTATCTAAGGCATATTTATCATTATCTTCTCCCGCCTTTAAAGCCACATAATAGGCTAAGAATAAACCTATGAATAATAAGAAAGGCGCAATGAGAACTTTGGCCACTAAGGAAGGTATGCGGCCTATTCTGTAAATAAAAAACCAGAAAACCATAGCTGGGGCCAGGCTAAGAAGGATATAAAGCTTAACAGAATAAATAACATAAATAGCCAATAAGAGAAGTAAACTATTAAATAGAATATGTTTTCGCTCAAAAAATATTTGAATAAAAGCATATACCAAAAAACCAACTGCACCCAGGGTAACCGTATCTTTTAATATGCCGGATCCCCAAAAAAATACGGTAGGTATAAAAAAGATAGCAATAGCTAATGGCCATTTCAGTTCGGGGTAAATTTTGTAGAAAGACTGATACATTAACCACAAGCCCCAAAATGAAAAGAAAGCGAATAATAATGCAACTGCACTATAAGTATTGAAGGTTATCAGTCCAAATACTGTCGCAATTCTCACAATAAAGTAGGAGGTGGTATCTCTATACATCCATATTTTAGAGGCATATTTATAGGTTTCAGGATCAAATTCACCATTGGCAGTTAAAAGCTTGGTACCTATAGAAAAATCGTCCTGAAAAGCATTTACAATATGTCGCGCTCCGTGGCTAAAATAGGCAAAAGTATCTCCTCCTCCGTAATAAAATTGATAGATAAGCCCAACGCCGATGGCTCCAACCATTTTTAAAAGTAGGGCTGGGTAGAAATATTTTTTAGTTTCATTAGATGCCGAAACCTCTCGCATAAGAAAGGCCAATAGCATCAATACTAAAAAAACAATAGGTGTTACTATAAAGTCTCTAGACGTCATCCGCCTTAAAATTACAACTCTTTCAGCTTATCTTTAGCATTATCAAAAACTGTTTCGCCTCTTTTAGCTTTCTTTTTTGCTTTTTTATAATAAGCCTCAGCTAATTTCTTGTCTCCTTCCTTTTCTGCAATCATGCCTAGGTGGTATAAGCTGTATAGATAGTAACCTGCTTCCTCTTCATCAATACTTTCTGAAAATTCTATTGCTCTTTTGTAATAATGCTTGGCGGAATCCAGCTTATTTGTTCTTTCATAGATTTGGCCCAGGAAAAACCCTGCGTATCTGCCTGAAGTGGGGCCATAGCCGGCCATGGTGCTATCAATGTTTTGGATTATGTTCAAGCACACCTCTTTAGCATCATTTACGCGACCAGTCGAATATAATAATCGGGCATAATATCTATGGAAATAAGCATTTTTAGGGAATGTTTCATGCAAGTATTCTGATAGTTGCAATCCTTTATAAACTTCACCTTCTTCTACTGCCAAAATTCTCATCAGAAAGTATTGCGCTTCTGTGCGGGTATAAAAGGCAGTTCGGGAAACAGTGGTAAGTTGTTTTATCCCCAACTCTTTATCCCCAGAATCGAACAGCCTAAGAACCGGCCTTAATATTTTATAGTTTTCAGGAATCCACTCACGGTAATAATTATATAACCCATCACCAAAGAGAAATTCCGGACTTAAATCTTTTTGACCTTTACTTATCTCCAGGTACTTCAGTGAACTCCGAGCCGAGAAAGCACCTTTAGTCCAGCTGCCTCTTTCTGCATATAATCTACCTTTAAACCCATGTATAGCCGATAGAAAAAAGGAAGCTTCTATATTTTCAGGGTTTTCTTCAAAAAGTCTTTCAGCATGTACCAGAGCAGTATCCATGTAGGCTAACATAATATCATCACGCGATGTATTCTGAGGCTCAGGCATTATTTTCCACCACTCATTTAAGCCAAACAAAAAATAAGGCAATGGATGATTGGGAAAACGGTATTTAAGCCAACGAAAATCTCTTTCTGCCTTTCTATGCTCTCCGTTGTAGAGTGCATTCACTGAGGCGGTTACCTCAATCTGTATATACATATTATTGATGAGGATAGTGCTATCTTCTTCCATCACATATTGTGCTTTGGAAGTAGATGCAAAATATAAACTCAAAGCAAAGATAAAAAAGATGGATTTTCTCATGTAAAAGGTATAAATAATAATTGTGGGCTTATGTAATGCTTTTTGGTTAAAGATGGTTCAAATATAATACCAAGAATTGAAACGAATAGTTTTAACCTGAGTTCGATACTTATTAGAAAATGATATGCTAAAACTTTAAAACAAAAAAGCCCGGATTTACCGGGCTTATAATTTTAGAAAATGGCTAATTACATATGAGCAATTTGCTTTTCTTTATGTTTTTTAATTTGTCTTCTTAAAGCTTCCACGGCACTATCCACACCTGCTTCAAACGAATCTTTTTTCTCCTTGGCAAATAACTGTCCACCCGGAATATTAAGTTTTACTTCAATGAGTTTATTCTCATTTTGAGAATCTTTATCTATTCTTAGAAACACTTCTCCGTCAATAAAACGGTCGTAAAACGTTTCCAACTTATCTATCTTCTTTTGGATAAAACCTAATAATTTAACGTCTGCGTCAAAATGGATGGAATGCATTTGTAGTTTCATAATATTTATGGTTTAAAAGTTATAAATTATGCTTTAGGATGTGCTTGATCAAAAACTGCCTTGAGCTTGTCAAGCGAATTATGGGTATAAACCTGCGTGGCTGCGAGGCTACTATGGCCTAATATGTCTTTTACCGCATTCAGGTCGGCACCCTTGTTTAATAAATGCGTAGCAAAAGTATGTCTCAAAATATGAGGGCTTCTTTTATCTATGCTGGTGCACTGATCCAGGTATTTTCTTACTACTCTATATATCAACATGGGGTATGACTTCTCTCCTTTTATACTAACGATCAGGGGGTCGGTCTCGTTGTACGGGAACACTTCTTTTTTATGAAAAAGATATTGTTCTAGCCTATCCTTCAATGCTTGATGAAAAGGAATAATTCTTTCTTTATTTCCTTTTCCCAGGACTTTGATTGTACGAGAATGTAAATTGAAATCTGCTAAGGTAAGTCCTATTAATTCAGACAAGCGAATACCCGTTCCGTAAAGCAGTTCCATTACGAACGCATCTCTGCTACCTTCAAGGTCATTATCAAATTCAAATAAGGTTAAAAGATCATTTATATCCGCCTCGTGCACAAACTGTGGTAGATCTTTGGAAGATTTTAAAGCTTGTATTTTTTGAATCGGATTGATGGTAATGGCTTCGCGTGAAATAGCAAATTTATAAAACTTGCGTAAAGAGGCCATTTTTCTATTGATAGATCGGGGAGCAATCTTCTCCTGCATGAGAGCCACTATCCATGAGCGGACATGTCTGTGTTCTGCTTTTAGTAGCTCATCAGTTTGATACTGTTTTTCCAGAAAAGCTACAAATTGTTCCAAATCTGAACGATAAGATATAAGCGTATTGCCACTATATCGTTTTTCAAATTGCAGATATTTCAGGAATGTATTGAGCATAAAAAAAGTTAGTACCCGCCAATACAATGACGAATACTAACTTAATAAAAAGAATTTATAAAAGCTAAAATATTAGCTATCTAAATCCCTCATTTTTTGTCTATATGCTGCACGAATTACTTCTTTTCTTCTTTCAACAGAAGGTTTTACAAAGTGTTGACGGGCACGTACTTCTTTTAAAGCACCTGTTTTCTCAAACTTCTTCTTAAAGCGTTTCAAAGCTTTATCGATCGATTCGTTTTCTTTTACGTTTATTTGGATCATATATTATACACCTCCTTCCACGAGCTTTCTTAAAACTTCATCTATATATTTATTCCCCAAATACTTAGGGATTGTTTTAAGGACTGCAAAGGTAGAAGGAATGTTTTTATTTTCCTAATGGCTTCTCACCTAAGTGTAATCCATTTTATTTATGCTGGATTATTTTAGAAAACACCTGGGCATATTCATGCTAAAACTACCTTCTGACAGCTATTGAGTGATCATTAAAATAGAGTATATTTACAAAAGTTACTAAGCAATAAAATCATCTAAAATGGTAATTATATTTTTTGCACTTTTAATTATCACCGCTTTAATAACAGCCTATTATTATTTCAATCAAAATAAACAGAAAAGTATAGGAGGAAAAATATCTTCCGCTAAAGCATTCTGGCTTGGATATGCGTTATTTAATTACTTTGTTTTACCGGTTTTCTTATTCTTTTTCTTCGAACATAGTCTCTTTAACCAAGTGCTTTGGCTCATCATATGCCTATTTTATTTTCGGATGCTGTTTCAATCTTATTTGATGTTCATTAGTAAAAACTGGATTCCTAACTACGGAATGTTCTATAACATATTAAGCATACTTGTAATTTCCTATGCACTTATTAAACTCTATATTACTTTTGGCACATTTGCCCAGCCCGGATTGCTTCTTCTTTCATTTTTTCTTTGTAAATTGATTCTAATATTGTTTACCGATACCGTTTATGCGAATAAGTTTAAATTGTTGGTTGGAAACCATACAAAAGGAAATGATGCTGTTTGGTATGCCTCAGAGGAAAAGAAATTTAAAAATATTAATAAGGCAACCTTTAGAAATAATTTCTTTTTCAGTCTTTTAAGTATTTCACAAATTATTTTAATGTTTTTTTATGATCAACATTAACCCCTCTACCTGGACAGGAAGTTATAAGTTACCACCAAAAGGTGATGTCCGATGGCGTGCTTTTGGTTTACTTTTCCTCTACCTTGTTTTAGGCATGACTATCTTAGGCTTTAGTCGGCAGCCTTTTCATATTTTTGTGTTAATTGCTGCAGGTGCTTTGTTAGATGTGGTGTTAAGCGGGCTCTTGAGGTCTAGAAAAATTTTCCCGCTTTCGGCCATGATTTCCTGTAGTTCACTGGCGCTAATCCTGAATTGGTCTTTTGGCATGCATAATTTATGGCTGCCTGTATTCATTTGCATTGCCTCAAAATACCTGATTACTTTAAACGGCAAACATTTTTTTAACCCCTCTTTATTCGCAATTTCCTTTTGTCTAATACTAGGTTCTGAATATGTAACCTTAGCACCTGCCTACCAATGGTATGGTAGTGCTCAAACGGCCTGGTTAATGGGTTTCTTTATTGTAACGGGAGCTATTTTCTTATTCTATTTTAAAATAAAGAGAGGCTGGTTAATTGGCTCGTTTTTGTTCGTATTTTTTCTGCAAACGCTTTTTAGGGCCTACATTATGGAACATATTATTCCATGGGAAACCCTGTTTCTTGGCTCACTCACTTCTCCCGCGTTTTATCTTTTTACTTTTTATATGATTACAGATCCTGCAACAAGTCCTTCAAAACGATCGGATCAAATACTGGTGGGAGTGTTTATAGCATTTTTTGATTTGCTTTTTCACTTAAAATACAGCCTTTATACATTTTTCTTTGCCGGTATTACTGTTGCATCCATTCGATATATCTATTTCCTCGGTAAGCAAATTTGGGCGGAAGGAGGACTTTCTCTATTAGGCGCATTTAAATCAAAAATCCCTCATGCCGGATTGCTTTTGGTTTTTTTCATTCCTGTAGTTCTGGCTTTTAATATTAATAATAAAGAGGCGCTAATTCCTGCGGATGATACCATGAGCTTAAAACGAATCTCTTCTGAACATAGTGGTTTGGGTTGGGCTAAAAGTAACCTACTTGAGCAAACTGATCCCCGTTTGGCACATGTTGCAAAATGGATACTTTCTGTAGGAGATGCTTCGGCCGTGGCAGATATCAATAACGATGGGCTGCCCGATATTTTTCTTACACAGCCTTTAAAGTCATTTGAATGGCGAGCCAAAATATATATTAATAAGGGAGATTTTAGCTTCGAAAAAATTAACATTCCTGACATAGACCGCTATTTAGAAGATCCTGTAAAACATGGAGTCCCGGGATTTGCATTCTTTTTGGATTATGACAATGATGGTGACAAAGACTTATTCGTTGGGTTTGGATTTGGAAAATCACATCTCTTTGAGAATAAAAGTACCGAGGCAGGTGGAATCATTTTTAAAGAAATAAAGGTTCCTTTTCTTGAAAAACAACATACCGTTTGCCTGGCAGCTAATGCATTTGACTATGACAATGACGGATACCTGGATTTGTTGGTGACCAATACCCTACAAACTCATTTGCCGGGCTATGAGGATGATAAAGAGGAGTTGAACATATTTCAATTGCCGGAACCCGCATATGAGGGGGATGAAAGGATGTTTCAATTTATGCACGAAAGCTGGCATAATGCTAATAATGGAGGTTCAAATTACTTACTCAAAAACAGCCGGGATTCTACTGCTTTCTCAATTTTGAATAGTGATAGCATAGGCTTGGAAGCCACTAGGTGGAGCCTTGCTGTAGGTACAATAGATATAAATAATGATGGCTTTACGGATTTATATATAGCGAATGATTTTGGACGCGATGATTGTTATCTGAATATCGGAGGAAAATATTTTGAAAGGCAGGAAGGTGAATTTTACGGTGATCTAGGGTTGGACACCTATAAAGGAATGAATGTATCTGTAGGCGATTTGGATCGAAATGGTAAAGAGGATATTTACATCAGTAATGTGCACCATGCCATGCAGGCTGAAGGTAGCTTACTTTGGATGAATTACACCGAAAAAGAAGCACTTAAGGCAGAATTTAAAGAACAGGCATCCCAATTTAATGCACTTAATCCTAATCGTTTTGGCTGGGGAGCAGCTATTGGGGATTTGAATTTGAATGGCTGGCAGGACATTGTGCAGGCTAATGGAATGGTGGACGCTTCCTGGGACCCTAAGTATGATCAGCCGGCAGATTATTGGTATTATCAGGCGCAAATTGCCAGAACTGGCCCTGAAATCCACAGCTTTGCAGATAAATGGGCCGATATTAGAGGTTGCTTTATTTACCCCAATGAGCCTGACCGTATTTTGATTAATAACTATGGAACCGGCTTTGTAGATCTTGCTGAACAAATGGGCTTCAATCACCTGGCCAACACTAGAGGTGTAGCATTGGCAGATTTTGACAATGATGGAGATCTGGATATATTAATAACCGATCAGTTTGGGGCGCCAATTCTTTATGAGAATAAATTGACAAATCATCGGTGGGTGGGATTGACCCTAATTGGCAATGGCAATACAACCAATTCCGAGGCAGTGGGGTCTAAGGTATGGATCACTTATAATTTAAACGGTCAACTCAAGGAACAATATAGAGAGATGAGGTTGGTAAATGGATTTAGTGCCATGGGAGATAGTCGATTACTTTTTGGATTAGGCCATAAGAAGAATCAAATTGAAAATCTGCAAGTCAGAGTGCAATGGCATAATGGTGAGCAGCAAGTTTATTCAATAGATCAATTGAATGAATATATTGAAATTGAACAGCGCCTTAAAATTTAGGAAACATGTTTAAAAATCAATCGAGCAATATTAAAGCAGGCGGTATAATTCTGTGGCAGGTGGCATTTACTTCTTTTGCCTTGTATTTGTCCTTTAATGGAACGGGGGTCATCTGGTTTTTGGGTCAGGTGTTACTCGCAATCAATATATTTCAGTGGTTTGTTATTCATCATGACATGGCACATGATAGCTTTTTTAAAACTAGGATTTTAAATAAAATTTTTGGTCATCTATCATCTATTCCTACTTTTATCCCTTTTTTTAGTTTTCAATTAGCTCACCATCAGCACCATGTATGGACTGGATGGCGTGATAAAGATCCCTCTAATCCTGAAAATTATTTTAATACGCCACCCTCCTGGATCATCAAAACAGTTAATTTCTGCTGGAAATATTGGATTCCTTTAATGTCACCAGTATTTGTCATTCAGAACTTCTGGAACCTTCCACGATTATTTAAGAATTTTCGATCATCTAGGGCTCGCAGCGGCATTGTTTTAAGTATTGCATTAGTTTTCTCTGTCTATATTTTTCTATTTGTCAGTTTAGGCGGATTTATGTTGAAGTGTTGGCTAACAGCCTTTATATTATATATGCTTTTTTCAGATTTGGTTCTGATGAGCCAACACACAGATATTGAATGGCAAACTGCAGGAGAAAAAGAGGTTGCTTCTATTCAGTATGCTGAGCAATCCAACTATACCCGAACCATAATTTATCCAAAGCTTATTTCCAGGTTTTTATTTTACAATTTTGATAGGCATGGGTTGCATCATCAAAATCCTTCCATCCCTACCTACCAATTAGGCAGCTTACCGCAAACGCCTAATTTAAATGTTGGCTGGTGGGAATGGCTCAGAAAAGCTAAAAGTATTTCTGCCTTTTCATTATTATATGTTGCCAACAAAGACAATAGGTCAAGCCTTAAGTCAGGATGATTAAGGGATTTTAATTTTGAAAAACACTAAAGACATAAGAACGCTTTGTTTTTTCCTGATACTCGTATTAGGAAGAATAATGCTTTGGTGGATTGCCCCAGGTCATTTTCTGATCTGGCTTTCGTTTATAATCGCTTCCGTATTTATACTTTATAGTATCAAGCATAATCAACTTCATTATTCAGTTTTTAAGTCCAAATGGCTTAATCGAATATATGAAAATATTTTGGGAATTTTCACCGGTACCAGCATGAATGGTGCCTACATCATTCACTTGGTGAATCATCATAAAGAGAACAATAACCCAAACGATTGGGGAAATACAGGTAATTTTAATCATCATTCTGAGGCCATTAACCTTATAAAATATGCCTGTGTTACTCCCATAAAATTTTTAAAGGCAAAACGACAGTGGCTACAGAATGCAGCACATAAAAACATAGTAGGTAAAAGCAAAATAGAGAGTTGGGTTATTATTAGCGTTTATTTTGTAATGTTAATACTCAAGTTTGAGGCGACTATAGTTTATATAATATTGCCTCATTTGTTAGGGCAGCTGGTATTGGTCAGTTTCAATTATTTCCAGCATGCCGGTTGCGATCCGCTTTCTGCATACAACCATTCAAGAAACTTCACGGGCAGTTTTATTAATTTTTTTAATTTTAATAATGGTTATCATACCGCCCACCACCACCATCCTGCAAAACATTGGAGTGAATATAAAAGCATCCATCTTACAATGCAGGATAAAATTGCCAAAGGCTTAAATGAGAGTAATTTTATATTTTATTTTATTCGTCTGCTTATTGGTAGAAATCAGAAGGTAGAAAGTATGAAAAGCAATGAAACCCTTCAAAAATTAAAAGTGTAGAAATGAGCGAAATGTACAAATCATCAGGAGAATTGATCAATCATTGGTACGCAGGGGGTCAATCGAAAGCATTTAAAAAGGGGAAACCACAATCGGTGACCATTTTTGAGATGCCATTGGTGATTTGGCGTATGAAGGATGGTTCATTAACCGCAATGCTCGACAGGTGTAACCACCGCAATGCTCCATTAAGCAAAGGCAGGGTAGTAGATGATTGTCTTGTATGCCCCTACCACGGCTGGAAATACGATAAAGGAGGACAATGTGTTGAAATACCCTCAGAAGGCCCTCATACAGAAAGAATCCCTAATAAAAAGGTTCAATCATTTCCTATAATTGAAGCATATGGCCTGGTTTGGGTTTGGATGGGAAAAAACAAATCTACTACCTCAGCACCTTTTGAAATGCCTGTGATGAAAGAGCATGGATGGCATAGCTATTACATGGAGACCAAATTCGGCAATACGGTTACCGATTTGGTAGAGAACTTTATGGATGTACCCCACACTGTGTTTGTGCATAAAGGGTGGTTTCGTGACAGGAAGCAAATTTGTATAAAAGCAAAAGTAGAACGTACGGCCGACAGTGTATTGGTGAGTTACGATCAACCCAATGACTCTATCGGCTTTTCCGGTTGGTTGGTTAATCCCAAAGGGCTTCCTATGAAACATACCGATAACTTCTATATGCCTAATATTACCAGAGTCGATTATATTTTTGGTGAAAACGAGAGGGGTTTTATTATAACGAGTACCTGCACACCTGTTAGCCCTTACGAAACGGTGGTTTATACCTTAATCAGTTATAAGTTTGGCTGGCTTACACCAGTAGCAAAACTGGGCCTTTCCGCCTATACTCGAAAGGTAATTGACCAGGATGTGTGGATTATGGACGTACATGGTAAAAATGTGCAGAAATTTGAGGAAACGGATTACCATTCCACCCAATGCGATTTTATGCATTTATATATAGAATCATTAAGAGAACATGCAGCAAATGACAATGGAAAACCTATTCCTGATCCGACTGTAAAAGACATTGAATTTTGGGTATGAAGGACGCTGATCTTCCAAAGGTATTAATTGTAACAGGCGGGCTTTTGAGTGCGGGTGAGAAATCAATGTGGACCGCACTAAAAAAACAAATTAAGCAAGTAAGTGCAGCCAAGTCGCATTGGCTTGAAGTTAAAATCAAGTTGGTGACGGCCGAAATGCTGGTTTATGAAAAACTTAAAAAGAAAAAAGGAAAGCTGCAGGCCTATTTTGAAACGGAAAATCAGTCTGTACCAGAGCTAACAGAAGTTGTAATTGCTGATTTACTCAGCAGGGAAGGTATTGCTTTTGAAACTATGACCTATGATATGCTCTACTCAAATCCTAAAAAAGCAGATCAGTTAATATGTGAAACGGACGTGGTATTAGCATCTTCCACATTGCTGCATGATTTAAGTGAGTTGCTTCCCTTAATGGCCATGCTGAAGAAGGATCATAATAAAATAATTCTTGGTGGTGCTTTATGTGGGAGTCTTTATGGCCACTGGAAAGGTGATTCCTTAATCGATATAATGGCCATTGGATATGGTGAGTTTCTAATTCCTAAAATTGCAGACTGGATTAAATCATCTTACAAAGAAATTCATCCTCCTGAGCAGGGTAGAATGATTCAGATGGATCATACACTATTTCTATTCAGCGGAGTACCGGAAAGTCGTGATCTGGATTTTCTGCCAACACCTGACTGGAGGGTAGCAGAGGCCTACCATCAGCAGAAATTTGAGCATATTTACTACGAAAGCGTAAGGGGTTGTCCTTACCGCTGTAGTTTCTGTAATTATCCTTTTCTGTTTGATGATAAGAAATTTAGGACAAAAAGTGCTGAAAAAATAGCTGCCGATTGGAAGTTTTATTATGACGAATTGGGGGTAAAATATATTACCTGCCTCGACTCTCTTTTCACCATGCCAAAAAAGCGCTTGGTAGAATTATGTAATTTGTTGATTGCCCAAAAAACTGAGCTAAAATGGATTTGCTATGCTCGTGCAGATGATCTGGCAGATGAATCGGTGGTAATGTTAATGAAAGAAGCCGGTGTTATCCAAGTTCAGATAGGCTTAGAATCAGGTAATCAATTAATGCTTGATCAAATGAATAAAAGATGTACCGTTGAGCAAAATCTTCAGGCTATTACAAACTGTCGCAAGCACGGAGTTACTACTTTAGTCTCCTTAATAGTGGGCTATCCCGGAGAAACGGAGGGCACTCTTAATGACACTTTGCAATTTATGCGTGAGGCAAGGCCTGACTTTCACTTTTTGGCTACTTTTAGTGTCAGAATTGAAGATGTGCCTATGTTTAAAGAACAAAACAGGAAGCGGTTTGGATTAGAAAAAATGCATAATCCGTATAGTTTTGCACCTTATTGGCGACATGATACCATGAGTTGCTCACAAGTAGGCAAGTATGTTCGTAAATTGGGGATGCAACTTTGCGAGGAAAGGATTTCTCTTGAGGGGTCATTGTTTTATAATAATATTTTAAGTTATGAGCCTTCTCAAAAAGAAGAGTTCCTTGATTATCAGCAATCTTTAGTAAGAGGAAATGTTTACCTTAGAAAGATTTTTAATTGGCTGAATGCTAAAGTGGATGCCAAATTATTAAAGGATATAAAAAATGTTTTCCCTGCAAAGGAAAATCAACTACAATAATAAATAATTAGAATGAATTTTGATCTCAGTTTTCAATTGGTAGAAAGAAAGGACATCAATTTCAATAGTCGGACACGGATGTTTGAATTGATGTTTTCTTGCTATAATAAAATTACTGAAAATAACTTTAATGCGGATCTGGATAAAAAACAGTACGTATGCTTAATTAAAGATAAAGTAGATATAATACAGGGCTTTACCACATTTGCCATCAACCCTAATAGTGCAAAAGATAACAAATACAATGTTCTTTTTTCAGGCGATACTATTATTGCACCTCAATATTGGGGCACTCAAGTAATGAGGGACGGTTGGTGTAAGTCGGTAGGAAGTATAATTGCTGCCGACACCTCAAAGCCATGGTACTGGTACCTATTGTCCAAGGGACACCGTACTTATATGTTTTTACCTTTATTCTTTAAAGAGTATTTTCCATCGATTGAAGCGGCTGATTCAGAAGAGCATCTCAAAAAAATTGCCTCTGAAGTTTCTAAAAGACTTTATGGGAATTGTTGGAAAGAAGACGAAGGCGTAATTAGGTTTGAAGAAAGCCATGGAGAATTAAAGCAGGAATTGATTCAGGCTTCCTACCAGAAGAAAGGAAGCAAATTTGTGCAATTTTTCCTGAAAAAGAATCCGGCATTCTATAAAGGAGAGGAACTGGTATGCATTGCGCCCCTAAATCCTGATAATATTCTGCGTTCTGCAAAAGAGCTGTTATTAGAAGGAATGCAAGAACCTATTCAAATCAATATTTAGCGGAATGAAAGCTTTTCTTATAAATAGCGCATGGTTGTTCAGCCAAAAAAGCTTATCTAAGCAATTTCATCTAAAGCTTCACGATTGTAAAAATGTACAGGATGATCTTTTGATGAAGTATTTGCAGACAAATTCCGAAACTGATTTTGGAAAAAAGTATGGCTTCAATCAAATAAAGTGCTATAAGGACTACAAGAAATCAGTACCCATAATAGAAGATTTTTCCGAAATCGAGCCTTATATTGATGACATGAAGGAGGGAAAAGGAAATGTGCTCTTCCCTTATAAAACCTCATTTTTTGAAACCACATCAGGCTCAGGAGCTTCCCCTAAGTTTATACCCTATAACCCTCAATTAAAGAGAGAATTTAAGGCTGCAGTAGCAGTGTGGATGTGGGACTTATATCGCATTGACCCTAAAATATTCTCAGGGAAGGCTTATTGGTCACTGTCACCTGCCATGAAAGAGACCGGTCTAACACCTGGCGGAATAGCAATAGGGTCTGCTGATGACTCAGATTATTTTGACCCTTTTACTGCCTTGCTCATAAAGCAACTATTTGCTGTTCCTTCCAAGCTTCATAAAATCACCGATTCTCATGCGTTCTATGTGCAGACATGGAAGCACCTGTTATGCTCTTCCCACTTAACTTTTATTTCAGTTTGGAGCCCTCAGTTTTTGATAAGGCTGGTAGATTTTTTGTTAGAAAACCTTGAGGAGGTATTGACTATCAGTAGATGTAGTCTACCGAAAGAAGCTTTGATAAAAAAGGCCGTGTTAGATAAAAACCTCAACCTTGAGCTGCTTTTTCCTTCACTGAGAATGATTAGCTGCTGGACAGCGGGGCAATCTAAAATATGGATAAAGAAATTGAAGGAAATATCAGGTGCTGTTCCCATTCAAGGAAAAGGTTTACTATCTACTGAAGGAGTAGTGAGTATTCCACTGGGAATGGATAAGCATGTGCTTTCCTATACTTCACACTTTTACGAATTTAAAAATGAGGCAGGAGAAGTTTTTATGACCGGCTCACTTCGGGAAGGAAAAACTTATGAGGTAATTATTACAACAGCGGGTGGTTTATATCGCTATAACACCCATGATATAGTGAAATGCAGTGGTTTTTACAAAAGTGTTCCGTGCCTTCAGTTTTTAGGCCGCTCAGGTAATGTTAGCGATCTGGTCGGTGAAAAAATTTCAGAAAGCAGCTTATCGGATATATTTGAGCAAGCCTTAATCAATTTTCCGTTTGTGGAGGCAATGTATTTATACCCCGAAAAGCAGGAAAATAAGGTGGCTTATTTGCTAATAATAGAAGGACCTTCAAGTGAGGAAGCCGGACAGATTACACGCTTTGTAGAACAAAAAATGTTTAACAACCCTTACTACAAACAGGCAGTTGATTCAGGACAGCTTAGTAAATTAGCACATCTTAAAGTACCAGGTGGTTTCACCAAAAAACTGACAAGTCATTACCAGTCAATCAAAAAAATAAAGGATGGAGATGTAAAACTTCCTCTGCTATTTCGGCAAGGCTTCTTAGACTCAATTCTCAAATAAGCATTATATGATAAAGATACTTCCTTATGAGCCTGAATTTGAAGAAGGAATAAAAGCACTTTGTCGCATTCCTGTGTCAGGAAATATTTCTCTCGCTTTGGAGCGGGAACCAAGTTATATCACAGGCGCGTATATCCAATGTGAAAAACCTGAAGTTTATGTAGCTGTTGACAATGAGATTCAGAAAGTTTGGGCGGTTTTTAATGTTGGCAGTAGAAGGCTTTGGTATCAAAAAGAAGTCGTTTCAGCTCGCTATTTATGTGATTTAAGGATTCATCCTGAAAAACAACAAAGTGCAGTACTTTATCAGATCATAAAAAAATTCCGAGAAATAACAGCTAAGGATATCTTTCCAGCTCAAACAGTGGTTTTTGCCGATAACTATAAAATGTTGGCTATAATTGAAAAGCTATCTCAAAGAAATACCACTGTACAACTGCCATACTATCATTTTGTAGGGGGCGTGATTACTTATATGCTCGGCTTCAACTCCCAAAAACCTAAAGGAAATTTAGATATTAGACGGGCAACAGCTGATGACATAGGAGACATGCAGACTTTTTTTGATAGGGAAGGCTCAAAAACCAATTTTTATCCTTACTATAATTTTAAGGAGCTAAACAAATCCTACTATACAGGATTAGAGGTAAGTGATTTCTTTTTAGCTTTT
>JBBSPJ010000024.1:0-21064 GCA_038258905.1 Cytophagales bacterium | reverse complement strand
TTACTCTTCCATTTTCATCCTCAAAGATTAATTGTAGAAACACTTTATCATTCCCATCCTTTGGGCTTAAAACCAGATATTCCCGATCTACCGATAAAACATATTGCTTTCCCTCAAGGTAGGCTCCAGATTGACTAAATGTGAATGCAGATAATTGTTGCAAGGTAAAATGATAAGTTTTTAATACCTCCGACAAATAAATTACTCCATATTTTAAGTTTAATATTTTTTTATTGATGAAGATTTTATCCGCCTTGCTTTCTAAATATTCTTCTTTTAAATCATCAATTTTCTCTGTAAATGCGGACTCTGCAGCTCTTAATCTGAGTGAACTGGTATTAAACCCTTCAAACAGATTAGGGTTTTGTGCTTTCAGGTGGGGAATTACATGATGCCTTATATCATTTCTTTTATAGTCATCCGACTGATTAGAGACATCTTCTCTCCATTTTATATTATTCAACCTGGCAAATTCCACAATAGAGATTTTATCGGTAAACAACAATGGCCTTGCTACATTCTCTGATAATGGTAAAATTCCTCTTAGCCCTTTAATGCCAGTCCCTCTTGTTAGATTTAAAAGTGCAGTTTCAAAAGAGTCTTCCGCATGGTGGGCAGTTAGTAACTTAGTGTAATTATGGTCTGATAATAATTCAGAAAACCAATTATACCTTAACTCTCTGGCTTGCATTTGAGTGGAATACCCCTTGCTAGATATGCCTTTTTGCACAACTACTCTCCTAACATGACAAGTCACATTCAATTCTTTCGCTAAATTTTCAACAAATTCCTGATCTAACTCTGAATCATTTCCTCTTAATTGAAAATTCATATGCGCTAAAGAGAATTTATAACCAGATTGAAACAATAAGTAAGCTAAAACCACTGAATCTACCCCACCACTAATGGCTAGAAGCAAATGATCTTCTTTTTTAAATAACTTTTCTTTGTTTATAAAATCTAAAAATGAATCTGTTAGCATAATTCTTTGTTAAAATCTGTAGTTTTGCACAGATTTTGCTACATGCAATCAAAAGTAAAAGTATGAAGTTCCAGCGAATAATATTATTAAGCTTACTATTAATCTCCTCATTTTCTCTTTATGCACAGCGTAATGGAGTAAAGTATGGTTCTGAAGGCTATTCGGAAACAGTAAATAAAGGGAAGGACGGCTTTACACGCTTAGTAAAAAATGTTTGGTTCGATATTAAAGAAAAGGATACCTATATAACAGGTGATTCCTCTCTGTATTATGATAAGCAAGGCATCATGATCGTTTTTGGCAATGTGCGGATAAAAAAAGGAGATTCTGTAAATATTACTGCCAAAAGGTTGAATTATTATATGAAAGATAATAAGGCTGAGTTAAGAAACAATGTGGTTTACACAGACAATAGAATAAGGCTCACAACTAATTACCTTGATTATTACACTGATACAGAAGATGCCCAATTTTATAATGGTGGTACTATTGTAGATGGTGAAACCACTTTAAAAGCACAGGATGCTTACGTAATCAATGCTGAGAACCTGATAAAATTTTACAAAGATGTTGACTTGAAGAGTCCGGAGTATGACCTGAAAACTGATACACTTTTTTATGATCAAATAACAAAAATTGCTACCACCTACGGACCTACAAAAACAATTATGAAAGATGGAGAGGTGGTTGATGCCAAAGAAGGTGGTGTTTTTTATACCGATTCAAAGCAAGTGAAATATATTTCAGGAAAAATTACTACTGAAAATTATGATATTTTTGGAGACGATTTATTTTTTGATGACCTAAAGCAGGAGTCAAGGGCTAGCGGCAATGTAAGAGTAATATCAGAAAAGGATAATATTATTATTTTAGGAGATGAAGCCACCACCAAGGAAGAATCGGGAATCACTAAAATTTGGGGTAACCCCGTAATGAAGCAAATGGTGGAAAATGATACTTTGTATATGACTGCTGACACTTTAATATCTATTGACTCAAAAGTAGATTCACTGAGTAGATTATTAGCCTATAAAAACGTGAAAATTTTCAAACAAGATATGCAGGGTGTAGCTGATTCTATGGCCTATATGATGTTAGATTCAGTAATTTTCTTATATCAGGATCCCGTATTATGGAGTGATGGCAATCAAATTACTGCGGATACTGTTTCCATAGAAATGATAAATGGTAAGGTAGATAAAATGAATATGAGAAGTAGAGCCTTTACTATCAATCAGGACACGGTACTCAATTTCAATCAAATAAAAGGCAGGGATATGACAGCTTTCTTTAAAAATGATGAAATGGACAAAATAATGGTTTATGGTAATGGAGAAAGTATTTATTTTGCCATTGATGAAGAAGAACTGACTTTAATTGGTATGAATAAAATCCTATGTGCAAACATGAAAATTCAGTTCATAGAAGGTCAAATGAACGATATTACCTTTTACAAAGACCCGGATGGTAAATTTATCCCACCTCATGAGATAGAGGAACCGGAGACCCGGCTCAAAGATTTTATGTGGCATATAGAAAGAAAGCCTGAACTTAAAGATGTTTTAGGAAAATATGCACCTAAACAAGTTTCTGAGGAAAAAGAAAAAACCCCTAATTTTCAGGAGCCAGACCCAACCAAATTAACCAAAGAGATAAACAAAATCGACTCAAACGAACAAAAAAAGTAAATATTATTTAGTAGGTAATATTTATATCGATTTTAGTTGGCATTTAAGAATAAAATATTATATTTTTACTTTAATGAATATAATTATATGCCAATAAACTAAATGAGATTTTTACTTACCATCTTTTTAATTCTTCAGATAGTCTCCATGAGCTTCTCTCAGGATTTCTCAGTGGTAAATATTGAATCTTCCCTATTGGTGCCTCATCAAAAAACTATTACAAGTACCTTTTTCGTTAAAAATTATACAAATACTAACAAGTCTTTCATATTATCTCTGAAAGGTTCTTTCTCTCAGGGTGGAAGTACTGCAATGCTTTGTTATAATGGAAATTGCGATAACAAAAGAATAGAAATCAATATTGGACCCAATGAAGCATCTGATGAAATTGAAATAAAATTTACAGGTGGTTTATCTAGCTATAAAAGTAATGTACAGCTGGAAGTGAATGACCGTGAAAGTATTAATTCGATTACAAATGATATTTTCATAGAAGTAACAGATTCACAAAAAGAAGATGTTTTCTACAGTAAGGACGAGGTGCTTGTTAGTAACTTCTATCCAAACCCGGCAATCAAATTTGCCAACATGGAATATAAATTAAAGCCCTACCAAACTAATGCTAAAATAATTTTGCAAAATGTATTAGGCAGCCAGGTAAATGTGTATAAATTAGATCCAAGAGAAAATAAATTACGCCTACTCACTGAAGATATGACTCCGGGTATATATTTTTACACCTTATTTATAGATGAAGAAGGTTTAGCTACTCGCAAATTAATTGTAAAAAGATAAACCTCTATCCAATCTTTTAATATCCTTTTCGTTTCAAAATAAATTGCTCATTACGTAAAACAAATGTATCTTTGCACCCTTATGCATATTTTGAAAAAGAATATACTTTTATTACTCATTATAGTCATCGGATTAAGCGCATGTGGCGATTTCCGGAAAATCCAAAAAAGTGATGACTGGAAAATGAAATACGAAGCTGCCATCAAGTATTACGAGGAAGAGGATTATTATAGATCTTCCATTTTATTTGAGCAGATTTTACCTATTATAAAAGGTTCTGCAGAAGCAGAAAAAGCAAACTTTTTGTATGCTTATACCTATTATTATCAGGAACAATATTTACTAGCTTCTCACTATTTTAAAATATTTTACGATACTTACAATAGAAGTGATTACGCTCAGGAATCAAGGTTTATGTTTGGCTATTCCTTGTATAAAGAATCGCCAAGGTATAATTTAGAGCAAACCAGCACCAAGGAGGCTATTGTAGCGCTACAAAGCTTTATTAACAGATATACTCAATCAGAATTTGTTCCTAAAGCAACAGCTGCATTAGACGATCTACAAGTGAAGTTAGAGCAAAAAGCTTACGAAAAAGCCTTGCTTTATTATAAGTTAAGGAAATTCCAAAGTGGTCCTTTTTTAAAAGCTGCCATTGTAGCTTTTGATAATTTTCAAGATGACTACCCGGATAGTGATTATATTGAAGAAATCAGATATTATGAAATTGAGGCTAAATTTAAATTAGCCGAAGTGAGCATCCCTTCATTAAAAAAAGAACGTTATAATGAAACTATTCAGTTCTATCAGGACTTTATAGAAACTTATGATACCAGCACATATATGAAAAGTGCTGAAAAAATTTACGAAGATTCAATAAACGAAATAAGAAAGTTAAATACATAATATATGGCAAATCCATCAATTACAACAAGAAGTACACAAGAGTTAGTAAAAGAAACAGGTAATATTTACGAAACTGTTGCGGTTGTTTCTAAAAGAGCCAGACAGCTTTCAAGTAATATGAAAGAAGAATTGAGCAATAAATTAGCTGAATTCGCTTCCACAGTTGATAATCTTGAAGAAATTTTTGAAAACAGAGAGCAAATTGAAATCTCTAAGTTTTACGAAAGAATGCCTAAGCCTACGATTTTGGCTATGGAAGAATTTCTTGAGGATAAACTTTACTACAGAAAAAGAGATCTGGAAGAAGATAAATCTTAATTGTATCCTTTGTTAAAAGGTAAAAAAATAATTTTAGGTATAACGGGTAGTATTGCTGCATATAAAACAGCTATACTTACCCGTTTATTGGTTAAAAGCGGTGTAGAAGTTCAGGTGATCTTAAGTGATTCAGCCCATGAATTTGTTACACCACTCACTCTAAGTACCCTTTCTAAAAATCCTGTTTTATCAGATTTTGTTAAAGATAAAACAGGTACATGGAATAACCATGTTGATTTGGGCCTTTGGGCAGATTTAATAATAATAGCACCCGCAAGTGCTCATACACTTGCGAAATGTGCCAATGGTATTTGTGATAACCTTTTAATAGCCACCTACCTTTCTGCTAAATGCCCCGTTATGTTTGCACCGGCAATGGATTTGGATATGTATGCTCATCCCTCCACCGCTAATAACATTGAGAAACTCCTTTCTTATGGCAATATCATATTAGAAGCTAACTCAGGTGAATTAGCCAGTGGTTTAGAAGGTAAAGGAAGAATGCAAGAGCCTGAGCAGCTGATGGCTCGAATTGAAGTGTTTTTCAACGCAAAAAAAAACTTTAAAAACAAAAAGGTTTTAATTACAGCTGGCCCCACCCACGAAGCTTTGGACCCTGTGCGGTTCATTGGAAATAATTCTTCAGGAAAAATGGGCTATGCTGTGGCAGCTTCTTTTGTTAATCAGGGTGCCGAGGTAATTCTTGTTTCGGGCCCTGCAAACCTTGCTCCTCCCTCAGGAATCAAAGAATTTGTATCTATTCGCTCTGCTGCTGAAATGTTAGAAGCAGCTAAAAAGCATTTTCCACTTATGGATATAGCAATTATGGCTGCTGCAGTAGCAGATTACCGCCCTAAAGAAATTGCGCAACAAAAAATTAAAAAGAATGATAGCTCAATGAGTATTGAGCTGGAAAAAACAACCGATATCGCTAAAAACCTTGGCGAAACAAAAACTAAAAATCAATTATTAATTGGGTTTGCACTGGAAACAGAAAATGAAGAGCAAAATGCTATAAGTAAACTGCAAAATAAAAACTTTGATTTGATCGTTCTCAATAGTCTTAATAATCCGGAATCAGGCTTCAATTACGATACTAACCAGGTAAAAATATTTGGTAAGGATGGTTTACGGTTTGAGTCGCAACTGGCACCTAAAACAGCCATTGCAGATATAATTTTAGATCAAATAAACCTACTAGCATGAGGCCACTTAGTTTAATATTTTTATTTTTAGTATCTGCATTTAACGTGCTTTCCCAAGATTTACTATTCGAAGTAAAAGTGGATGCTTCTACTGTAAATACATCTGAAACGAGGATTTTCAGCAACATGGAAAGCTCATTCAACCAGTTTTTTAATGAAAGAAAATGGATGAATGAGGATATTAAGTTATATGAAAGAGTAAAAGCTGTGATGGCTATCAATATTACAGATATTCCCAGGACGGGGAGATTTGGTGGTCAGGCCCAGGTTCAATCCGTACGGCCTATCTATGGAAGTGCCTACGAATCTGTTATGATTAATCTGGCAGATAGAAAACTCAATTTTGATTTTACAGAATCACAACCGCTCATTTATACACCCAACAGCTTTAATGATAACCTGGTAAGTATCATGGCATTTTATGCTAATTTATTTCTGGGATTAGATTACGATAGCTATTCCAAATTAGGAGGTCAAAGCTATTATGATGAAGCGCTGAACATAGCCAGATCGGCTCAGCAACAAAATACCGGTGTAGGCTGGGAGCAGTTTGGAGACCAAACAAGCAGGTATGCCCTCATTCAATCCATCATGAATGCCCAACTAGAGCCTGTAAGAGAAGCTTTGTATTTATACTACCGGCAAGGGCTGGATATTATGCATAAAGATCCGGAAGCCGCAAGGGCCTCCATCCTGGAAGCATTAAAGAATATCCAAAAGGCTAATAAATTAAACCCAAATGCTCCATTCCTTACTGTACTGATCCAGTCTAAATCTGAAGAAATAACTCAAATATTTACAGAAGGAGACCTTCAATTGAGAAGGGAAGCCTATGAAATTATGCGAGAAATAGCGCCCGCAAACTCTGAGAGATATGAGGTGATGATAAAATAGATTCTTATCTTTACTTGCTTAAATTTTTAATTAAATTTGACACTGAGTAAAAAAAGAATTGTACCCCTATGCTGCAAAAGCTCCTTATTAAAAACTATGCGCTAATTAAAGAACTGGATATTAATCCTTCCAAAGGATTAAATACCATTACCGGTGAAACAGGAGCCGGAAAATCTATTATGTTAGGGGCTGTAGGTCTTTTAATTGGAAAAAGAGCCGATACCAAGGTTTTGTACGAAGACGACAAAAAATGCGTAGTAGAAGGTGTTTTTTTGATCAGTGATTATAATTTAAAATCATTTTTCAGAGAAGAAGAGCTTGATTATGAAAAAGAATGCCTGATCCGAAGGGAAATTAGTGCCAGCGGTAAATCCAGAGCATTTGTAAACGATACGCCTGTTACTTTAGATGTGCTTAAAAAGCTCGGAGAATCACTTATGGATATCCACTCACAACACGAAACATTACTATTAGGTGATCAGGATTTCCAACTACAAATTATTGATGCTTATGGTCAATCTCAGCAGCTTTTAGCCAGTTATCAAAGTATATATGAAGGCTTTGTAAAGGCTAAAAAAGCGTTGAAAAAATTCAAGGAAAATGTTGATAACCTACAACAAGAAAAAGACTATAATCAGTTTCTATTTGATGAATTAGATAAGGCACAATTCAAAGAAGGTGAACAGGAAGAGTTGGAAAGCTCTTTGGAAATGCTTGAAAATGGGGAGCAAATTCAACAAAAATTAAGTGAAGGCTTTAATGCACTGGATCAGTCTGAATTTGCGGTTAATATTGTTTTGCATGAGGCCGTTGAAGCTTTAAAAAGCATTCACTCCTATAATAATACCTATAAAGAACTTTTTGAGAGACTTAATAGTGCCTTTATTGAAGTGCAGGATATAGCTAAAGAACTGGAAATTGAAAATAACCAATTTGAACATGATCCTGCCCTACTCAGACAAACACAGGAAAGATTGAGTTTAATTTACCAATTACAACAAAAACATAAAGTTGATAATATAAGTGAGCTTTTAACCTTAAAAGAGGGGCTGGAAAATAAATTACTAGCAGCTGAAAGTGCAGATGGTGATTTAGAGCAACTTGATACTCAGGTAAAAGAGCTAACTAAAAAACTACAAGATTCTGCTCTTATTTTAAGCAAAAACAGGACGAAGCAATTTCCTTTATTGGAAAAGGAATTGACCACTCTCTTGGCAGATTTAGGCATGGCAGATGCCAGCATACAAATTAGTAATACCAAAAAGGAAGCAGACAAAACAGGAGTTGATGACATTAAATTACTTTTCAGTGCTAACAAAGGTATAGCACCACAGCCGTTGAAAAATGTAGCCTCAGGTGGTGAATTTTCCAGATTAATGTTTGCTCTAAAGTACATTATGGCAGATAAAATTGCCTTGCCTACCATTATTTTTGATGAAATTGACACAGGAATTTCTGGTGAAATCGCAATAAAAATGGTGCAAATGATGCGTAGAATGGCTGAAAATCATCAGGTTATTACCATCAGTCACTTACCTCAAATTGCCGCTAAGGGTACTCATCATTATTTTGTTTATAAAGATAACTCCGCTGATAAATCGATGAGTAAAATTAAACTGCTCTCGGATGAAGAACGTTCTGTAGAAATTGCCAAAATGATTGGAGGAGACAATCCTAGCGAGTCTGCATTACAAAGTGCTAAGGAGTTACTGCTTAATTGAATTACCCCACCAACAAGTTACAACCACGGATATCTGAATGGTCGAATCTGCCAAAAATCTGAAATGAACCATCCTTATTAACTGAACCTATATCTTTTGTTTCTATAAAAGCGCAACTATCAATATTGGCCAGGTCAATAATATTAACTCCACCCGTTTTAGTTGAAACTTCCTCCACCTGAAACGGGTCATTTACTTCTCGAATTAATATTTTCATGCTCTTAGATGGGTGGAATATCCCATCTCCCTTACTATAACTTTGAGAAAGCAATTCTGTCATCCCGTATTCAGAATGTATTTTATCTACATTTAGCCTCTCTCCTAGATATGCGTGCAATGCTTCCCTAATCATCTCTTTCCTTCTCCCCTTCATTCCACCGGTTTCCATTACAATGCAACCAGATAAATCAGGAGTAAATTTTTCTGCTAAATCCAAGAGAGCAAAACTAACTCCCCACACTATTATTTTCTTTTGATTAGATGCACTTTTTAGGTCCACCACTTTTTTTAAAAGCGCCTGATGATCATATAAATAAAATCCAGAGTCAGTAGAACCGGTTTTTTTAATAAAATAGTCTACCATTGCTATTAAGGAGGAGTTTTCTCTTTCTAAATAAGAAGGAAGTAAAGCTAAAATCACATAATCATTAATATTGGAATATTGTTCTTCAAAAATAGCCAAACTATATCTCAAATAAGCATTCATATTTCGTACATAATGCTTACTTACTTGTTCTGAACCAGTACCACTACTCTCAAAAATAGCCTGAAATTTTTCATTTTCTAAGGCTTGATTAATAATGGCGTGGTTTTTGAAGAATTCTATCGGGAGAAATGGAATTTTATTGAGCTCATTTACCTTGTTAATATTAATACCTCTATAATTTACATATTTATTATATAAGGAATTGTTAGTATATTGAAATCGAAAAAGAGATAAAGCAATATTTGTAAAATTTTCAGAGTTTACTGTATCAATTTGATTAAAAAAACGTTCTCTTTCCGTCATATAATTAATTTTATGCGCAACAAATTTAAAGATAACATAAGCCATCTCATACTTTCGGCTCCTTTATTATTATTGGCTTTTATTTTTATGGGATGCCCTGAACCCCCTGAATTTGAAAATACGCCAAGAATTAAATTTGAAAACTTAGAATTTTCAACAAGACAAAATGAGGATCAGCCTAATATAGTTGAAGATGTTTTAACCTTAACTATTTATTTTGAAGATGGGGACGGAGATTTAGGATTAAGCGATAGAGATCAGTTTGCTCCTTTCAATCAATATAATATTCCATTAAACGAGAATAATGTTTTAATTTTTATTGGTAGTCAGCCAAATTTGCCCCCTTATAATCCACTTGATTATTTCGCAGTAGCAGAAGGAGATACTGTTATTGTTAGTACAGGTGGTTCAAATATATTAGTAACCGCTGACACCTTTCTAATTGAGAGAAATGAAAGATATTATAACATCTTTATCAAAACATTCTATCAACCACCTGGTGAAGATGAATTTATAGAATTAAAATGGGAGGAAGCTCCATATTTTCAAACCTTTAATGGCCGTTTTCCAATACTGAATACGGAAGACTACTCCAGACCAATTAACGGCACTTTATCTTATAAGTTAGTAAGTTTAGGCTTTAGAGGATTGTTTAGAAATTATCCCATGTATATCGAGACCTACATAACAGATAGGGCAGGAAATAACAGTAATATTATACAAACTGAGACTATTCAAATAGCAGAATGATACTTACCCCAATTATTTATGGGGCTTTTCTATTATTTGATTGATTTGCTTACTTATTTTAGCTCCCTCAGTGAGCGTCATCATATGAGATCCATTTTCGACTAAATAATAAGGATCATTTATGTTTTTTATGGGAATAGTATGATCATTGTCCCCATGAATATGATAAATTTTTCTGAAATTTTCCTTTCGATTCCATCCAATGACCATATCAACAGTACGCTTCATGTATAGGGGCTTTTTCTGCTTTAACATGCTTTTAAATGTCTCTTTATTTTTGCTTCTGTCTGGCTCTATGATAGGTTGCATAATTCTGGCTCCGGTTGTAAGTAGAAAACCAGGCACAACCTGATAAATCGGGATAATTTTCTGGAAATTATACCTAAAAGGCAGCTCCTTGCTATTTTTAGCACTGGAAATAATGATTGTAAACTCGGGTTTTATGAGTTCGCTCAGCTCCACACAGATCATCCCTCCTAATGAAACCCCCACTAAAGCATAATGCTGGGTTGTATCAATTCCTGGTAATAAAGATTTTGCAAATTCCTTCATAGACATTCCTTCTTCAGGAGTGCCATAGGAAATAATAGTTGTATCTACATTGGTAGGCCAGCTTAACGAATCGAATAACCGGTAATCGCTACCTTGTCCTGGGAAAAGATAAACGTGCAAGTTGTCCTGAGCCGATAAAACGGAATTATCAGACATCAATACGACTAAAATGAACATAAGATATATCCTGAGCATATTCATACCCTTAAAATATGTTAATAATCAGAGCATTACAAAACTTGAACAACAAATATTCCATTCACTGAAAATCAATAGAACCCACCGGGCCTACCTCCCCAACTTCTACTTTCCTCTTGCTCAGGCAATGATTGGCTCAAACCAAATTTCCTCAGGTTATAGGTAAATGTAAGCATTAAGTAACGTGTCAAAACTCTTGTTTGCGTGTCATTAATATAGGTTTCAGTTACAGTTCTACTAATATTGGTATTTTGGTTTAGCAAATCGTAAACTGTCATTCTTATATCTGCATTATTATCTTTAAGGAATCTATAACAAATGCTGGCATTTAAAAGTGAAAACTGCTGATTAAAACCATCTCCTAGTACATTATACTGACTATGATTATAATCGACATTAAAAATAACCTGCTCTTTCGGCAGTGGAAAACAAAAAAGCAGTAACCATACTACAATATACAATACTACCTGAGTAATTTTCCTATTTTGCTTTAAACCAATATTTTTTTCTTTTAGCATCACAGATTTTATAACCTGCTACAAAGATTCCTAAAAGGAAACGTATTTAAAAATGAAAAAGAAGAACTGCCCGAATTTGCAGATGAATTGTTCAATTTCTCTAAAATAAATACCCAATAGTAGAGTTATTTGAAAAGTCTGTTATTTAATCTCCAATAAAATAAGCTAAGCATAAATAAATTACTATTTTTGAACTTTGTAATATGACCAAAGAAAAGAAATATAGGAAAAAGAAAAAACTAGGAAGCTATCCTTTCCTGAGTGTAGTTTTTAGTATGACTTTAGCACTATTTGTGCTAGGTCTTTTTGCGCTTTTATTAGCTACTACAAATTCCTTAACCAATGTTATCCGGAAAAATGTAGAAATGCAGATTTACCTAAACTCCGGACTTTCCGAACCTGAAATGACTCGGATCAATAAATCTCTTTCCGCAAAGGAGTACGTTTTAAAAGAGGAGGAAGCTGCTCAAATTAACTTCATTTCAAAAGAGGTAGCAGCAAAAGAATTTATTGAAGAAACGGGTGAAGATTTTATGAAATTTTTAGGAGATAATCCTTTAAAGGACGCTTATGTAATCAAAATCGATCCTGTTTACCATTCCAGTGAAGCAATGTTAGAGATCAAGGAAGATATTCTAAAACTTAATGGGGTTTTTGAGGTGGTTTATACCAATAATATGATTCAAAGCATCAATGAAAATATCAATAAAATTAGTTTAGTATTGTTGGGGGTTGCTATTATTTTATTTCTTGTAATTAGTATTCTTATTAACAATACAATTAAATTGGCTTTATTCTCTCAACGTTTTTTAATAAGAAGTATGCAGTTGGTGGGTGCCACTAAAGGTTTTATAAGAAAGCCATTTATCATCAATTCAATGCTTTATGGGCTTATTGCAGGTGTTATTTCCTCAGCCATGCTTTACGCCTTATTAGAATACGGAAACACAAAAATTGATGGGCTTACTGCCTTACAAAACCAAGAAGTTTTAATAACTATTTTTGTAGGATTAATAATTATTGGAATGATAATAGCTGCTTTAAGTACATGGCGAGCCATGATAAAATATTTAGCTATGTCCTTAGATGAATTATATTAAAGATTAAATTATGTCAGAAAAAAGTAAACTAGCCTTCGGTAAACCTAATTATATTTTAATGATTGCAGGAATTCTAACCTTAACAATTGGCTTTATTGTGATGAGTTTAGATAAGGAACAATACGGATTTGGCTTTTTAGGGCTAACCTTGGGGCCAATTATTGTAATGCTTGGTTTTATTATTGAGTTAGTGGCCATATTATATAAGCCTAAAAAATAATATGAGTTTAATTGAAGCAATTATCCTTGGAATTATTCAGGGACTTACAGAATTTTTACCGGTAAGTAGTAGTGGTCATTTGGAAATAGGGGCTGTTTTATTGAATGTTCAAACTACAGATAATTTAATGTTTTCAATTGTTGTTCATGCAGCAACAGCTCTTTCTACAATAGTTGTTTTCAGAAAAGATATCGGAAAAATTATAAAAGAAGTATTCAAATTTCAGTGGAATGAATCAGTAGATTTTGTTTTAAAAATTATCATTTCTATGATCCCAATAGGTATTATTGGTATTTTATTTGAAAAACAAATTGAAAGTTTTTTTACTGGCAATATTTTGTTAGTTGGATCAATGCTATTATTTACTGCAGTTTTATTGGCTTTTACTTACCTGGTGAGAGATAAAAAAGGGACTGCTGTAAAATATTGGCAAGCTATAATTATAGGATTAGCGCAAGCCATTGCTATTTTACCTGGTATATCAAGATCAGGAGCTACAATTGCAACAGCCTTATTGCTAGGAGTAGAAAAAAGCAAAGCAGCAAGATTTTCCTTCCTTATGGTTTTAGTACCCATATTAGGTGCTACAGCTTTAAAATTGAAAGATTATATTGAGCAGCCTATAGTAGAAAATCAAACAGCAAATATTGTACTTTTTGCTGGCTTTATCATGGCTTTTATTGCAGGCTTATTAGCTTGTAAGATTATGATAAACATCGTGAAAAAAGGTAAGCTCATCTATTTCGCTCTTTATTGTGCCATAATTGGAAGTATAGCTATTATCAGTCAATTGATATGACATTAAACCCTAATGAAATCAACCCGGAAGGAGAAGTTATCCTTGTTGATAAACCACTGCATTGGACTTCATTTGATGTAGTTAAAAAGTTAAAATTTGCACTTAAAGTTAAAAAAATAGGTCATGCAGGTACTTTAGATCCTCTTGCAACCGGATTACTTATTTTATGTACCGGTAAAATGACCAAATCAATTGAGCAATATCAAGGGCAAAAAAAAGAATATACAGGTGAATTTACGATAGGCTATGTAACTGATTCATACGATTTGGAGACTGAGCCTCAGAATCAGCAGCTTATTAATCATATTACCCTAAACGATTGTGAGCAAATAGCAAAAGAACTCACTGGAGAAATTACTCAAACCCCTCCTATTTTCTCTGCCGTTAAAAAAGATGGCAAAAGAGCTTATGAAAGAGCTCGTGCAGGAGAAAAATTTGAATTGAAAACACGCCAGGTGTTAATTGAAGCCTTTGATATCATTGAATTTAACCCTCCAAAAGTATCTTTTCGCATCGTTTGTTCTAAAGGCACGTATATTCGTAGTATGGCAAACGATTTTGGAGAAAAATTAGGCGTAGGCGCCTATTTATCCTCATTAAGACGAACTAAAATTGGTGATTTTTCAGTAGAAAATGCTGAGAATTTATTGCAAATAGTAGAGAAACATAAAAAGGATTCATTATGATAATTCATGAAGGCATCCAAAATCTTAATGGTATTAAAAATGCAGTAGTTACCATTGGCACTTTTGACGGGGTTCATTTAGGGCATCAGGAAATTTTAAGTAGAATTATTGAATTGGCTAAAAAGAATAATGGTGAGACTGCTTTGGTTACTTTTTGGCCTCACCCCAGGTTTGTGATAAACCCTGAAGACGATAGCCTAAAATTATTATCAACCTTTGAGGAAAAAGCAGGCATTTTAGCCTCATTAGGTATAGATCATTTGATTAAAATCAAATTTACCCGAGAGTTCTCACAATGGAGTTCTGAAAAATTTATTCAGGAGGTAATTATGTCTGCCTTACATACCAAAAAATTAGTGATTGGCTATGATCACCATTTCGGTAAAGATAGAGAAGGCAGTTTTGACCATTTAAAAGAGCATTCTGCCAGATATGGTTTTAGCGTAGAAGAGATATCCAGACAAGATATTGATGATGTTGGGATTAGCTCCACAAAGATAAGAACTGCTTTAGCTGAAGGTGCCGTTGAAAAAGCATCTGAATTTTTAGGTAGACCTTATGAAATAATGGGTTCTGTTATTCAAGGAGATAAAATTGGTAGAACCTTAGGGTTTCCTACTGCTAACATTTTGGTTGAGGCTCCCTATAAATTAATTCCAGAGGATGGAACTTATGCAGTAAAAGTTATAATAGCTGGTAATACTTATAATGCAATGTTGAACATTGGAGTGAGGCCTACCGTAAATGGAAAAGAAAGAAGAATGGAAGCCCATCTTTTTGATTTTGATCAGAAAATATATGATGAAAAAATTACTGTTTTATTCATTAAAAGACTGAGAGATGAGCACAAATTTGACTCTAAAGAAGCTCTTATTCAACAGCTTACAAAAGATAAAGAGGCTGCGATAAAGATATTAAATAATTAAAAACATAATTTTATGATCGATAAAACTGTTAAAAATGCTGAGGAAGCCGTAAAAGACATACCTAATGATGCAGTTTTAATGCTGGGTGGCTTTGGTCTGTGCGGTATTCCGGAAAATGCTATACAAGCACTTTTAAAAACAGGCGTAAAAGGACTCACCTGTATCTCTAATAATGCCGGAGTAGATGATTTTGGTATTGGTTTATTATTGAAAACACGTCAGGTGAAGAAAATGATTTCTTCCTATGTAGGGGAAAATGCAGAGTTTGAAAGACAATTATTGCAGGGTGAATTAGAGGTAGATTTAATACCCCAGGGAACCTTAGCTGAAAGAGTAAGAGCTGGTGGCGCTGGAATTCCTGCATTTTTTACTCCTGCAGGGTTTGGCACTGAAGTAGCCGAGGGAAAGGAGACACGAGATTTTGAAGGTAAAATGTACCTAATGGAAGAGTGGCTAAGAGCTGATTTCTCTTTAGTAAAAGCCTGGAAAGGAGATACAGCAGGTAATCTGGTTTTTAAAGGTACCGCAAGAAATTTTAACCCAATGATGGCTGCAGCAGGAAAAATTACTATTGCAGAAGTGGAAGAATTAGTACCTGCGGGTGAATTAAATCCCAATGAAATTCATACGCCCGGCATTTATGTACAACGCATTTTTGAGGGAGTAAATTATGAAAAGAGAATTGAGCAAAGAACTGTAAAATCATAAGCTATGGCATTAGATAAAATAGGAATTGCAAAAAGAATAGCCCAGGAAGTGAAAGATGGAATGTACATTAATTTAGGAATTGGTATACCAACCCTTGTGGCAAATTATATTCCCGAAGAACTTTCAGTAGTTTTACAATCAGAAAATGGACTATTGGGAATAGGCTCCTTTCCTTCTGAAGAAGAAGTAGATGCCGATTTAATTAATGCAGGAAAACAAACTATTACAATGAGACCCGGATCCGTCTTATTTGATTCTTCCGAAAGCTTTGGTATGATAAGAGGTGGCCATGTAGATCTCACCATATTGGGAGCCATGGAGGTATCTGAAAATGGAGATATTGCCAACTGGAAAATACCGGGGAAAATGGTAAAAGGCATGGGAGGTGCAATGGATTTAGTAGCCTCTGCCAAGAATATTATTGTGGCAATGCAACATACCAGTAGAGATGGTAGTTCGAAATTACTAAAAGAATGCAGTTTACCTATAACAGGCTTAAAATGTGTGAAAAAAATCATTACTGACATGGCTGTATTAGAAGTGAAAGAGGGTGGTGGATTTAGATTACTGGAAAGAGCACCTGGTGTGAGTGTTGATGAGATTAAAAAAGCCACGGAAGGCACCTTATCTGTGGAAGGTGATATCCCGGAAATGAAAATTTAATAAATAAATAAAATGAAGAAAATACAATATTCACTTTTTGCCATTATGCTATTTTTGGTTTTAAGTTGTAAAGATAAAAATGATAATTTTATTATTTCTCCTGTTCAACGGGATATAGATTTAGGTTTACAAGTATCTGAAGAAATAAATAATGATCCTGCACAATTTCCAATTTTAGATAGAACTGAGTATCCTGAAGCCTATCAGTACATAGAAAATTTATTAGATATCGTGCTCGAAACAGGAGAAGTTCAGTATCGTGAGGAATTTGTCTGGGAAATTTATATCATAGAAGATGATTCCACTTTAAATGCTTTTGCTACCCCAGGTGGTTATCTTTATTTTTATACAGGTTTAATTAAATACCTGGATGAAGAAGATGATTTAATGGGGGTATTAGGACATGAAGTGGCACACTCAGATTTAAGACACACTATTAATAATATAGAAACAAGCCAAGGTTTGGCTTTTCTATTGAGTTTAATATCCGGTGATAATCCTTCTCAGATAACTCAAATTGCAGGTCAAATTGCAGGTACGGTAGCTGGATTAAGTTTCTCCAGAGCTTTTGAATCAGAGGCAGATGATCGATCTGTAGAATACTTGGCTAAAACTGAATATGCATGCAACGGAGCATTTTCATTTTTCCAGAAATTACTTGATGCGGATGCTACGGGCAATACCCCTGAATTCTTAAGCACACACCCTGACCCTGCCAGCAGAGTAGCTGATATTAATGATAAAGCTAGCCAAATAGGCTGCAATATTAATCAACTAGCCCCAGCTAGCTATCAGAATTTTAAGAATATGCTACCCTAATTTAATTATAAGAATTATTAATAATCAATAGAATAACAAATAATGAAGAAATCATCTATCAATTTCGAGATTGAATTAGACAAAGATAATGTGCCGGAGAAGATACATTGGAATGCTACTGACTCAGGTGAAGAAGAATTAAAGCAGACTAATAGCATTAGTATTTCTCTATGGGACCATATGCAGAAAAACTCAATGCGCATAGATTTATGGACCAAAGATATGCCGGTTGACGAAATGAAACGATTTTATATTGACTGCTTAGGCGGTATGGCACAAAGCGTTTTAAACTCTACAGGAGATGAATTTATGTCGCAACAGATGAATGAACTATGCGAGAAATTGGTTGCTCATGTAGAAAAGGAAATGAGAGAGCAGAAATAAGCTTCTTAAAATAAATAAAACTAAACCTCTGAAACATTATTTTTCAGAGGTTTTTTTATTATTCAAATCCGATATTATTCATCAAGTCTACGCAGTTTTGTCAGCCAAAGGCTTTTCAGCTTCTGGCTGACAACTGAACTTTAAATGACATAACAAGATTAGCTCTATTTGAAAATAGTGGTAAAGCTCGTTGGACAATACTGGGATAAATCTGTGCGACTGCCCCCAAGCCCCCTTTTATTCCCCCAATATGGGAAAAAGGGACTACTGGGGTGTTAGTTGAGGATATTTATGTAGCATATGCAAATAAAGTTAAGTCTTGTTATATAGCAGTCAATCAAATCTCACCCCTCTTAATTTTTTGATGAGGTGCTGTTTTCAGGTTTTGAGAGCCATGGTAAGCAGTGGCAATCAATAGTATTGTTGCTCCTATAATGGCATAAATTGCTATGTTTTGGTTAAAATCCCACTGCTTTATGGCAATGGCAATAAAAGCCCAAATTCCCACCGTAGCTGATTCTCTTAAATTTCTGCTAAATGTAAGCCATAGATAAATAAGGGTGGCTAATAAGAGCATAGCCATTGTCCAAATTTCAGGACTTAAATGAAAACCATCCCATTGCAGGTAAACTAAAAAGGCAGCCACATTAGTTACGGAAGCCACTATAATCCACCCTAAATAAATCGCTATTGGCCACCATACAAAAGATATAATTCTAACAGGTGCGTCCCATCTTTCTAAATCCAGCTTTGTTACCAACTTTACTAAGCTAAAAAGTAGTACAGTCATTGCTATAACTGATAACCCTATATATTCATTTGACCATAATAGAAGCCAGGCAATATTAGCCATGTTTGATAATAAGAAATAAAGCCCCGCTTGGTTAATTGTTTCTTCAAACTTTCGCTGTTTTAAAGCATACCACTGAAAAATAACATAAGCTATTAAAAACAGATATATTAATCCCCAAATAGAAAAAGCGTAACCTGCCGGAGTAATTAAAGTATCATATTTGGCACTTAATTCGCCCATGGAATACTTACCCAAGTTTCCTGAACCAGCTAAAGCATTGAATATTATTACAGCAACAAGGCTGATGGTATTGAGTAGAACTAAATATAATCGTGGCATGGTCTAGAGTTATCGTTAAAAAAATGTCCTTCTGTTTAACACTTATGATAACGTTACTATTTAGAGAGTGTTCCATTGCTGGCTAAACAGGACTTAAAAGCTAAATCACTAATATAAAATATCCCAAATATTCACACAAAGTTACAAAGGCCACAAAGAACCCACCTTTATGATATTTAAATTTTACGTGTTATAAAGCGCATATTATTGCTTTCATGCATAAATTAGGAACATTTTAGAATGAATTAACAAAGAAAAACTTATATTTTAAACAACACTTGCTATTTATCCGAATACTTTGTCTACCTTTGCACTATTATTGAAATCCGGGGCTAGTCGAAAGGTTCGAAAATATGGCTTTGGGTTTAAATTATTTTAAACGTACAAATGCTAACATTCGAAGAATTAGGCCTAAAGCCTGAAATTCTCAAAGCTATTTTAGAAATCGGCTTTGAGAACCCTACTCCTATACAGGAAAAAACAATACCTCATTTATTAAATACCAAAAAAGATTTAATTGCTTTAGCACAGACAGGCTCTGGTAAAACAGCTGCTTTTGGCTTGCCTGTTATTAACCAAATTGATGCTGATTCTAACAAAACGCAGGCCATTATTTTATGCCCTACTCGTGAATTAGCCATCCAAATTGCAAAAGATTTTGATGCTTACACCAAATACACTAAAAAATTAGATGTTTTACCCGTGTACGGTGGTGCAAGTATTGAGGGACAAATTAAATCATTAAACAAAGGAGCACAAATCGTAGTAGGTACTCCCGGTCGAGTAGTTGATTTAATCAATAGAAAAAGATTGAAATTAGAAGATATTCAGTGGGTTGTATTGGATGAGGCTGATGAGATGCTCAATATGGGCTTTAAAGATGATTTAGATTTCATCTTATCACATACGCCAGAAGCCAGACAAACTTTACTTTTCTCGGCTACTATGTCGAAAGAAGTGTTAAGAATATCTAACGACTATATGAACGAGCCGGAAGAGATTTCTTCAGGTAAAAGAAACCAAGGAGCTGAAAAAGTTCAACATTTCTTTTATGTAGTAAACGGAAGAGATAAATATTTGGCATTGAAGCGTATAGCTGATATGAACCCTAATATTTATGCTATTATCTTCTGTAGAACTCGTAGAGAAACGCAAGAAATATCTGATGCATTAGTTTCAGACGGTTACAATGCTGATTGTTTGCACGGTGATTTATCACAAGCGCAAAGAGATGCAGTAATGGGCCGCTATAGAAAAAGACATTTGCAAATGTTGGTAGCAACCGATGTGGCAGCAAGAGGCTTGGACGTAACTGATATTACGCATGTTATTAACTACAATATTCCTGATGAATTGGAAACCTACGTTCACCGAAGTGGTAGAACAGGTAGAGCCGGTAAAGAAGGAATTTCTATTGCCATTGTAGGGCCTAAGGATTCTGGTAAAATCAGACAGCTTGAAAAAATTATTGGTAAGACTTTCACTAAAAGTGAAGTGCCTGCTGGTGAAGCTGTTGTTGAAACGCAGTTATATTACTTTATAGAAAAAGTATTGGGTGCTGAAGTTGATGAAAAACAACTAAGCCCACTAATGGAGAACATTAGTGAAAAATTTGCTGATTTCAGCCGTGAAGACTTAATCAAAAAGTTTGTTTCTTTAGAGTTCAATAAGTTTTTAGAGTATTATAAGCATTCTAACGATTTAAACACCAAAGAAAGAGGTGGAAGAGATTCTGACAGAGGAGATAGAGGCGAACGTGGTGGAAGAAAAAGTGGTAATTATGCTACATTGTTCCTTAACATTGGTGAGAAAGACAATTTAAATTCAGGCACCTTATTAGGTTTCATGAATGGATTGAAAGAAATCCCTAATGGAATTGACATAGGTAAAATTGATATTCAAAGAAACTTCAGTTTCCTTGATGTAGAAGCGAAGCATGAAAAAACAGTAATGGATGCGCTTAACGGAAGTGAATTTGACGGCCGTAAAGTAACCGCTGAGCAGAAAAGTGGTGGTGGTGAAAGAAAGAGTGATAGAGGTGGAGACAGACGTAGAAGAAGCGATAGCCCTAGGAGTGAAAGCCCTAGAAGC
>JBBSPJ010000023.1:0-21118 GCA_038258905.1 Cytophagales bacterium | reverse complement strand
CTTATGTCACCCTCACTTTTATCACTATCGTACTTTCCCCGTAGTATTTGCAAGGCATGGGCAAAAAATCTAAAAGGTAAAAAGCGCGAATAGATAAGAAAAAAAATACCACCGCCTAAGAGTAAAATTAGTAGGGGAGGACCCCACATAAAATTACCAAATGCTATAAATATTTCAGATAAATCCATTTTTTAAATCGTAGTGAGAGGCTAAAGTATCAAACAATATTGATTTAGCTGATCATATTAACCAATTTTTTATTGACTTTCTAATTCTTCTCTCTACATTTGCCCTCGAATTATGGTTTTCTTTACGTCAACGATGTATGGAAATTAAAAGGGAATCCGGTGCTTAAATAAGTAATTATTTATTATTCCGGAACTGTCCCCGCAACTGTAAGTCCATTTTTAATGATGAGCAATACCTTTGCCACTGACCGCTAGATAGCGGTTGGGAAGGCCGCTTCATCTTGGACGAGTCAGGAGACCTGCCAAAATTCTTAACTATTTATGACTTTCGGGTGAAAGGTCAGGAATGTACGAAAGCTATAAGCATACTTTTTTACATCTGATTTTACATCTGTCGCATTTTAAATTAATCTTATGCGATTAGGTATAGTAACACTATTTTGGGTTTTTGCCCTAAATATTTATGCGCAAACTCCGGTTGACTCTGCTCTAATATTGCAGGAAGTGACAGTTATGGGTAATTTCGAGAAGCAGTTTCTTCCCGGCAATAAGGTTATTATTCCCAAAGCTAAAACAATTCAATTTCATCAATCCGATAATATTAGTCAAGTATTGAGGCAGCAAAGCAGTATTCATATTAAAGAATACGGAAATGGCATGTTAAGTACCATTGCTTTTAGAGGCACTAATGCCAGCCAAACGAATGTGCTTTGGAATAATTTCAATATTAATAGTTATACGCTTGGGCAGATGGATTTCTCTTTGCTACCTATGCAAGCAGTAGATGAAGTGACCATTATTCCAGGAAGTGGGAGTTCTGCCGGTGGCAACGGAGCATTCGGTGGCAGTGTATTATTACAAAATAATGTAGATTTTAATGCTTACCCCAGCATTTCTTTGAGTCAGCAAGCAGGTAGTTTTGGTCAGTTTAGTACCAGTGTTAATGCTAAAAGTGCATTTAATAGATGGGCCTTCGATACCCGACTATATTGGGGGAAAGCCGATAATGACTTTGAAATATTATCAAGAGGAGAGAAGCAAAATAATGCCTATTTTGAGCGAAAAGGTATTAATCAAAGCATTGGTTATCAAATAAGTGAGAGAAGTAATTTACAAGCGGCTGTTTGGTATAATGATAATTTCAGGGAAATTCAGCCTCCTATCGGATCTAGATCAACTAGAAATATAAATAACCAGGAGGATAAGAATTTCAGGTCAACTCTTAACTATGAATATTTAGGCAATAATGGAAAGTTGTCTGTGGGCAGCGGTTTTTTTCAAGATGAAATGACGTATCGATTAGATCAGGCGGTTTCTTACTTACAAGTGAATAGGATAGAGAGTTTTGCAGATTATAATTATCATTTTTCTCCTTTACATCAGTTAAAGTTTTCAGCCCGCCATAATTACATCGAAGCCAATAATGAATCTTATGAGGGTGGAGGAGCTGTAGAAGAAAGATACAGTTTGGGTATCATGTTAAAAGGCAGGCTTCTGTTCGAGGGTTTTGATTATGCTGTGCATTTAAGACAACAATTAGTGAGTGGAGTAAACATTCCTATTTCTCCTTACGCGGGTGTATCTGCCTTATTATGGAATCAAAATGGTCATCAAATAAATGTAAAAGCCAATAGCTCCTATAATTACAGGCTACCTACTTTGAATGATAGATTCTGGAATAATGCCGGAAATCCTGAGTTGAATGCAGAAACGGGATGGAACAAGGAGCTGGGCTTATCAAGTACACATCAAATTGGGTATGCCAAACTAGATGCATCAGTCACAGCCTTCCATAATCAGGTAGATAACTGGATTCAATGGACGCCTGATGCGAACGGAACTTTTAGGCCAAGAAATATTAAGGAAGTTGTAGCAAAAGGATTGGAGTCTTCAATTTCTTTTGAATTACCAGTAGGTAAACTACTTAATCTGCAGAGCAATATTCAGCATAGTTTTACCCGCTCCACAGTACAACAAACAGAAGGGAATCAAGGTGAAGTGGGCAAGCAGTTAATTTACAAACCATTACATAAAATAAATGCATCGTTTTCAGTAAACTGGAATAAGTTTTCCCTCGACTCATTTCATCAATGGACAGGTAAAGTATACACCACCAATACCAATTCAGAAATATATGCACTGGACGCCTTTTTCCTTTCTGATATAGGACTTAGCTGGCGTTCTGATGAATGGAATATTTCAGGCAGAGCAAAAAATATTTTTAATAAAGATTATTCGGTTTATGCAGGCTATGCCATGCCCGGAAGGAATTATCAATTATCAATTACCTATCAATTAAATTTTAGAAAACAATGAAATTAAATTTACGAAATCGTTCACTATTAGCTTTATTGGTTATGTTTTTAATTTTCACTGCATGTGATGAAGATGAAATAATTCCTGAGGTGGATGAGCCAGAAGAAGTTGAATCTGATAGTTTGGTTTTAAGAACTGTTAATGTATTAATATTTCACGAAGGTGGATTTATGGCTAATAATGCTACCATAGGATCATATAATCCGCTTAACCAAAGATATAATGCTACATCCTATCGTGATGTAAATGGAAGTTTTATCGGTGATGTGCAACAAAGTGTTCTTTTAAATAATGGAATGTTCTATAGTGTGTTAAATGGAACCAATATAGTTCAGGTATTAGATTCCACTACATTGAATTTATCAGCTACCATAGAAGACGATTTAATTGACAAGCCCCGAGATTTAGCAATAGCAGGAAATATTGGCTATTTAAGTAATTGGGGTCCTTATGGTGATAACTTTGGTTTAACTGACAGTAGAATCTTAATTATTGATATAAATAATTCATCGGTGACCGGATCAATTGAAACGGAAGAGGGCTTAGAAGATGTCGAAATTGTAGGTAATACATTGCTGGCAATTAGAAATTACTTTGGAGCCTACCAAAATTTAAGTTTTATTAGCCTAGATAATAATGAGGTTATTACAGACATTGAACTACCAGCTGGGCCCCAAGAAATTTTAACAGATGCTTCCGGAAATGTTTGGGTGGTTTGTAGTAGTGGGGCTTTAGTTAAGATTGATGTTGAAAACACGTCTATTGTAGAAACTATAGAATTAGAAGGTCCGATCTTTGGTGATGCAGATATTTATGATAATGCTATATATTTCTTGCAAAATAATGAGGTAAAGGCATATAATTTATCCACAGGCACTATTTCATCCATCGCCGAAACAATGGAAATACAAACTCCATATGGATTTGCTTTAGATCCTTTAACTGGGGATATCTATATTGGTGATGGTGTAGATTTTAGTGATAGTGGAAAAGTACTGATTTACTCTGCAGAAGGTGAATTAATTAATGATTTTGTTTCAGGCATATTACCAAGTCAGTTTGTTTTTGAATCAGAATTACAAATTTTTGAAGAAGAGGAATGATAATGTAGCTCATAATGGCATTTATTAAGCTCAACTAAAATAATTTTATGCACACAGAAAAAGTACAAAAATCAATCACCAAGGTGACCAAAGCGGTATTCCCTAATACCACCAACCACTACGATACTTTATTTGGTGGTACCGCATTACATTGGATGGACGAGGTGGCTTTTATTACAGCCACCCGTTATTCCCGTCAAAAAATGGTTACCGTAAGTAGTGATAAAATAGATTTCAATACTGCAATTCCTGCCGGCACCATTGTGGAGCTGGTAGGTACTGTGGTACGTGTAGGCAGAACAAGTATGGAAGTGCAGGTTGACGTATTTACGGAAGAAATGTATTCAGAAAGTAGAGAGAAATCAATCTCAGGTAGATTTACTATGGTAGCCATTGATGATGATAAAAAACCTATAGCTATTTTATGAACAATAATAAAAAAGCGGCTCCTAAAATAGAAGAAAGCGATTTTTATGTGGAAAATGGCTTTTTCGTCTTTACTGAAAAGTATCACTTAAAAAGAGGCTATTGCTGCGGTAACAAATGCAGACATTGTCCTTATGCGTTTGAAAATGTAAAAAAGTAGTAAATAGTATATTTTTTTAGGATACTAAAGCTTACTTTCGGGCAAATTTGATCCAATTAAACTTGAAAAAAGACAGAAGACTTAAAGTTTGCCTCAATTGTGGGCGTATGTTATCTCTACAAGATAATTATTGTCCTGAATGTGGCCAGAAGAATTTGGATCAGAGGGTTTCATTATCTGTTTTTCTGCAGGATTTTTTCTCTAATTACCTAAGCTTAGATACCACTTTGTTTAGAACTATGAAGCCGTTCTTATTCAAGCCTGGTAAATTAACCTTAGAATTTAATTCGGGTAAAAGGAACTTCTATATTCATCCTATACGGCTTTATCTAATTTTCTCCCTATTTTACTTCTTTATTGTTGCTTCAAATGTCCCTGTCAATTCTGTTGATACAATGATGAACAAATTTCCCTCAGTTTCGGATACAGAAGCTATTTTTCAAGAACTTGATTCAGCAGAACGGAAAGAGTTGGAACAGGTGATGGAAGAAAAAGTATTTGTAGGTTTAGGAAATCTTGAGGAAAAGGACACAATTGCTGCTCTGCGTGATTCATCAATTAGCGCTGTTAAGTGGCCACAGATGAAAGCCTATGCAATAGATGATGATATTTCAGATTTAGAATTTGGTGAAATACTTGATAGTCAATCCGATATTTATAAAATTCTTAATTCTTTGGGGGTAGCAAAAACCAGGACATTTATCGCTAACTCTAACCTATATCTCACCAATGCATTAAGGAATTTGCCCATTATGATGTTTATCTTATTACCGTTATTTGGCTTATTTTTAATGCTGCTGCATCTTAGAAGCAAGAAGTTTTATATTGAGCACCTTATTCATGCCATTCATTTGCATGCCTTTGCCTACTTTCTATACGGTGTAGGAATCCTCCTGATTTTTAATATTAATTCGAGTGAAGCGAAAGGATGGATATTTTTCTTTTCCTTCGTTTTAGTTAGTTTATATACATTTTTATCTATTAGAAAACTATACCGCAATGGGTTTTTTAAGGAATTTGTAAAGTTTACTTTTCTAGGATTCGTCTACTTTTTCTTTCTGATGATTGCTGTTGGTTTCGAATTATATATTTCCCTAATGTTGCTCTAAATAAGTTAATTTGAAGAAATGAAAACTAAAGTAGCATTAAGCTGGAGTGGAGGAAAAGATGCCATGATGGCCTTGCATCATTTGGTACAATCCGCTCAATATGAAATTGATCATTTGCATACGGTAATAGGAGAGGAGACTCAGCGTGTAGGAATGCATGGTATCCATAAAGAATTAATTAATGCTCAAGCTAAGGCTCTAGATATTCCTGTAATTTTTAGCGAATTGCCAGCCGATCAAAGCAAGGCTTCCTACGAAAAAGTTATGAATAATTATTGCGAAATGTGTAAGCAAAAAGGCATAACCCATATCGCATTCGGAGATATTTTTTTAGAAGATTTGAAAGAATATCGTAAAAATCAGTTAAAAGATACCGGATTAAAAGCTATTTTCCCCATTTGGGGTGTTGATACCCACCAGCAACTTGAAGATTTTATCAAATTAGAATATAGGACAAAAATTTGTGCGGGTGATGTACAGTTCTTCAAAAAAAATCAGGTGGGTGAAACCTTAATACTTGATTTAATGGCACACTTGCCCAAAGAGGTAGATCCCTGCGGGGAAAATGGAGAATTTCACACCTTTGTTTATGATGGCCCGCTTTTTAAAAGTCCAATAAATTTGGTCCTGAATAAGGTAGATAGTCACTTTTATGAATTCCAAGTGGAGAATAACGGCAAATTGGAAGATAGAAAAAGTGAGTTTTACTTTGCTGATTTTCTAATTGATTTAATAAAATAATAAATAGAATTCCGCCAATTAATAATGCTGTAATAGAAACTAGATGTCATCCTAGGCGTCTGCATGTTTACAAAGGAAGAAAAGAGCGCGATTTTTCGCTGATTACACTCATTTTCATACACAATACAACGGCATACAAAGTATCTCGTATTTATAATAGAGTTTCCCAGTTTATTAATTACAGAATTATGATGAAGGCATCCGACCTAATGGTAAAAGCCCTTGAGAATGAAGGGGTGGAATATATTTTTGCAGTTCCTGGTGAAGAAAATATCGATTTTCTAGAATCGATCCGGAAATCTAGTATTAAATTAATATTGACCCGGCACGAGCAAGGGGCTGGTTTTATGGCCGCTACTTATGGCAGACTTACCGAAAAACCGGGTGTTTGTATGGCAACGCTAGGTCCCGGGGCTACTAATTTAGTAACCCCAGCAGCATATGCACAATTAGGCGCTATGCCTATGATGATGATTACAGGTCAGAAACCAATTAAAAAATCAAAACAAGGCAGGTTTCAGATCCTTGATATAATAGATTTAATGAGACCTGTATCTAAATTTACTAAGCAAATTGTGAATGGCAATACAATCCCCTCGCTCATAAGAGAATCATTTAGGATAGCCATAGAGGAAAGACCTGGTACAGTGCATTTAGAATTTCCAGAAGATATTGCTAGGGAAAATACTGATGTTCAAGTGTTCGATACTGTAGGTAGCAGAAGACCCAATGCTTCGGACTTTGATATCAAAGAAGCCATAGAAATGATAGAGGCTGCTAAGCATCCGTTATTGTTAATAGGTGCTGGGGCTAATAGAAAAAACACGTCTAAAGAGCTTACAAATTTCGTTGAAAAAACCGGAATTTATTTCTTTAATACCCAAATGGGAAAAGGAGTAATAGATGAAAGAAGTCCATATTATTTGGGGACGGCAGCATTATCCGAGCATGATTTTTTACATGCCGCTGTAAATAAAGCAGATTTGATAATTAATATAGGACATGATGTAATTGAAAAGCCGCCATTTTTTATGGAATATGGAGGTACAAAAGTAATTCATATAAACTTTCAGGCGGCAGAAATAGATGAGATTTATTTTCCGCAACTAAATGTAGTGGGGGATATCGACTCCAGTATTAAAAGAATTGGAGAAGGTATACAGAACAAATCTAATTGGGATTTTTCCAACTTTAAAGTCACCCAAGAAAATGTAGCAAGCCATTTATCTAAATATTTTCAAGATGATAGATTTCCAATACTGCCTCAACGTCTCGTTAATTTATTGAGAAATAAATTGGCTGATGATAGCATCCTCACCTTAGATAATGGAATTTACAAAATATGGTTTGCAAGAAATTATAAAGCATATCGAAGGAATACTATTCTATTAGATAATGCTTTAGCAAGTATGGGTGCTGGTCTTCCTTCAGCCATGATGGCTAAAATGCTGAATCCTGACAAAAAAGTTGTGGCAGTCTGCGGTGATGGGGGATTTATGATGAATTCTCAAGAATTAGAAACTGCAGTTCGGCTAAACCTTGATTTAATAGTGATCATTTTGAATGATAATGCCTATGGTATGATCAAATGGAAGCAAAAAGATTTAGGCTTTGAGGACTTTGGTTTGGATTACAAAAACCCTGATTTTGTGAAATATGCTGAAAGTTTTGGTGCTAAGGGTTATAGGCCAGATAGCGATCAGGATTTCCAAGATATTTTAGATGCCTGTTTGAAAGAGAAAGGGGTAAAAGTGATTGATTTAGCGGTTGATTATTCCTTAAACCATCCGATTTTAAATGAATTACTGAAACAGAATGAGATTTAGTTTTTAAGCGCAACTGAATTTTAAGGTTTAACAAAAGAATTAGTTTTTATGAAATTGAAAATATACTCCCCTTACGATCAAAGTGTTATAAAAGAAATCTCCATGCATACAGAAAAAGAGGTAGAAGCAGCCTTGGAAAAGGCTTATTCACTTTTTTTAGACAGAGATGCCTGGCCAAAGCCTTTTGAGAGAAAAGCAATACTGAGTAAATTAGTAACGCTAATGGAGGAAAATATAGATTATCTAGTTACTAATGCAGCTTCCGAAGGTGGTAAGCCCTATCAGGATTCTTTGATGGAAGTAAAAAGAGCTATTAATGGTATTGAACTTGCCATGGAACATATTGGTCAACTCAAAGGTGAAGAAATTTCAATGAATCAAAATGAGGCAACTACTCATAAAATGGCTTTCACTAGAAGAGAGCCTATTGGAGTAGTGGCATCGGTGAGTGCTTTTAATCACCCTTTGAATTTAGCAGTACATCAAATAGTAACTGCCTTTGCCGCTGGGTGCCCGGTTATTTTTAAGCCCGATTTAAGAACTCCTTTATCAGGTTTGGCTTTAGTAGATTTGATGGAAAAAGCCGGTGTACCTGAAGGTTGGGTTCAGGTACTAATATGCGATAATGAAAATGCTGAAAAACTAGTAACTGATAAACGAATTAATTACTTTTCTTTCATAGGGTCTCATAAGGTTGGATGGTATCTGCGAAGTAAACTTGCACCGGGAACTCGTTGTGCTTTAGAGCATGGTGGTGCGGCACCAGTTATAGTGGAGAAAGATGCAGATATGGAGGAGCTTATTCCTGCCTTAACAAAAGGAGGCTTTTATCATGCTGGTCAGGTGTGTGTTTCGGTTCAACGAGTATTTGCTGAGGAGAGTATTGCCAAAGTACTGGCAGAGAAAATAGCAGAACAAGCTAATAAATTAAAGGTAGGAAATCCTTTGGATAAGGAAACTGAGGTAGGGCCTATGATTTTACCTCAGGAAGTGGATAGAATGGAGGAATGGGTAAAAGAGGCGCGAGAAAGTGGAGGAGAAATACTTTGTGGAGGACAGCGTATATCAGATACATGTTATGCTCCCACGGTTATTTTTAATCCATCTGATGAGGTGAAGGTCTCGAAGGAAGAAGTTTTTGGCCCTGTTGTATGCATTTATCCTTTCAAAAATCGTTCGGAAGCTATAAAAAAGGCTAATGCTTTAGATATGCATTTCCAAGCTTCCATCTTCACTAAGAATATCGACATTGCATTTGAGTGTGTACAAGAGCTTAATGCTACTGCGATAATGGTAAATGAGCATACAGCTTTTCGGGCAGATTGGATGCCTTTCGGTGGAAGGGATGCCAGTGGTATAGGAATGGGAGGCATCCCTTATTCAATGCATGAGATGACGCGTGAAAAAATGATGGTATTTAAAAGCAAATCGCTCTAGAGGAGAACTTATAAATTATCTTTATACAAAAGCCTGATAGATTGATGGTAGTCGGAATCAAATGAGATGATACGGATAGCTTCCAATGAAAATTCGTAATCAAAAAGTGGGTCTACTGTTCCATCTGCATTAATAAAATCAATAGTAAATTCGTCTCCGTCTACTCTTTTTAATTTTCCATATATAAGTTCTGATTCGGAATCGTCCTGAAATTCCAAAATTTCGAAATTTGCTTCTGCCCATTTTAAAAGATTCAGTGTATCACTGAATTCAAAACCGGAGGGAACGCTGTGTGAGATATTTTTTAGCCTTAGAACTTTTTCGATATTAGTTTCAATATCGCTATGGATCCGTTCTTTAATAGCAGATTTCCTGAAAAGTTTATAACCATCAATTAAATAATCAACAGGGATATGTTTTACCAATATCCAATCTTTATTTTCTTCAAGGAGTAATCCTGTTTCGGTATCTTCCCAATCTTCAATTAAAAATGTTTCTACTTTCATTTATTGTTTTTAAATGGTTGTTTTTTGTTGAGATAATTTCTCCTGGAGAATACAATTAATTTTCTTCCCTCATTTTAAATCCCTCTATTATTGGTTCTGCCCGTTTTATGTCGGATTCCAAAATAAATAAATCTACAGCAGACGGTCCACCTCCTGAGAATCCTGCCATAATACCTGATTGAAAATCGTTTTGAATATGGGTAGATACTCCATTTTTCTCTAACTCATCTTTTAATAGATTAACAGGAATTTCAGTACCGGAAAATACTCTAATTAGTTTGTTTTTCTCTTTCATATTTTAACCAAATTTAAATAACTAATGTAATTAAATTAAGATTATAAAACAATAAAGAGACAAGTAATTGAAGCAAGAAATAACCTTTTAAAAGGTTATTTATCTATCCTAAGTAAATATCTATTTCAATTCCAATAAAACTACATTTTCCACATGGTGGGTCTGCGGGAACATGTCTACCGGCTGTACAGCAGTTACTCTGTATTTTTGATCTAAAACAGCTAAGTCTCTTGCTTGCGTAGCCGGGTTACAACTTACATAAACTATTTTTGGGGCCGAGATTCTGAGTAGCATACTGAGCACATCCGGATGCATGCCTGCACGGGGCGGATCAGTAATGATTACATTGGGCTGTCCGTTTTTCTGCAGGAATTCGTCATTAAGAATGTCCTTCATATCGCCGGCATAAAAATCAGTATTATCAATTTTATTGAGTTGAGAATTATATTTTGCGTCTTCAATGGCCTCTTCTACATATTCTACCCCAATCACTTTTTTAGCATTTTTAGCAACGAAATTAGCAATGGTGCCTGTTCCGGTATATAAATCGTATACCAATTCAGTTCCTTGTAATTTGGCGAAATTTCTTGTGATTTTATACAATTCATAAGCTTGCAAGGAATTAGTTTGATAAAAGGATTTAGGCCCTATCTTAAATTGCAAACCTTCCATTTCTTCCAAAATATGGTCTTTTCCGGCATAAGTTTGCACTTCTAAGCCATGGAAAGTGTCATTTCCCTTCTGATTAATTACATAAAGTAAGGCCGTAATTTCTGGGAAATTATCTCTCAAATGATCTAAAACAAGTTGTAACCATTCTTTATTATCCTCAGCTACCTGCAGAATCACCATTATTTGCCCGGTAGTAGAAGTTCTAATGATTAAATTTCGTAGATATCCTACCTGCTTCACCAGATCGAAATATGGAATATCATGAGTCTTCGCTAAATGATCTACTGCTAGCCTTATTTTATTTGAAGGCTCAGACTGCAGGTAGCAATGCTCTATTTGTACTATCTTATCAAATCTTTTAGGCACGTGAAAACCTAAAGCAGAGGAACTGAATTCTTTTCCTGAAGCAATTTCTTCAGCCGTAAGCCAACGGTTATTAGAGAAGGTAAACTCTAATTTATTTCTATAGTAAGTAGTGTTTGCCGAGCCTAAAATAGGAGGGATGGCAGGTAATTCCACTTTAGCTATTCTTTCAAGCGCATCAGTCACCTGTTGGGCTTTAAATTGCAATTGGTCATTGTATCCTAAGTGTTGCCATTTACAGCCACCGCATGTGCCATAATGCTCACAAAATGGCTCAACTCGTAACGCTGATTTTTCATGAAATTTGATTGCACTGCCTTCCAGAAAGTTCTTCTTCCTTTTGTGTACTCTTACGTCTACCACATCACCGGGAGCTGTTCTTTCCACAAAAACTACTTTTTCATCATAATATCCGAGGGCTTTACCTTCTGCGGCTATTTTTTCTATTCGTAATTGCTCAATGATAGGATGTTTCTTTCTTGCCATAGTCGGCAAAATTAGTCCAATATTTTTGAAATATTAAAGCTTTTTCAAACGATCTGTTTTAATATAGGCTTTATTTTCTGCCCACTCCGTTTCTGTCCAGACATCAGTCTTTCCTTTCACCACTATTTTATGGTTGGCATTCACTCTATCAATTACGTTAGCTCCTGCTGATGGGCCCTCTAAAAGAAAGGTAGGGGTACCCGAAATAATGGCGTATTTCGGTGTTTCTAAATTATTTGATACACCTATTAGTAGTATCAGTATTACCACAAAACTGAAATATGTCCTCTTAAGTGAAGCAGAAGTCCTGTTTTTAATCATAAGGACAATGATTATAGTAAGTGTGGCTGCCAGAAAAGCTAGTAAAAGTGGTTGCCATTTCTGGTAATAATGAGAGAAGTAAAATGGAAAATCATAAGAATAGCCATTTAATTTTTGATTGGAGGCAATGTTTTCAATATGGTTTAATACCTTTTTATCTTCTGTGAGTTGAAAATATTTTTCCAGATAAAAAATAGTTGCTCCATAATTTTTAAGGCCTTCTTCAATCCTTGCCATCTTTAAAAGCATGGCAGGAGTGGCTTTATTTTCATTTAATATGCTTTCATAAATATTTATTGACTCAGTATACAATTTTAAATTGTAGAGGGAATCTGCTTTAACTAGTTCATTTTCAATTGATATTGCTTGAGAATGATTTATAAAAACTAAACTGAGCGAAATAGAAATAAGAAATTTAAGAATTACCTTTTGCATTTTATTTATTAGTGCTTACCTTTGCAACGCAATTAAGGAAAACGACTCCTCAAAAGCAAAAAAACAACAACTTCCGTTTGAAAGAAACGGCAGAAATTTTGATAAAGTATTTAGAATAAAATAATGACTCGCTAGCTCAGCTGGTAGAGCACATCCCTTTTAAGGATGGGGTCTTGGGTTCGAACCCCAAGCGAGTCACGTAGTGGGAGCTTGGCTCCTGTCCCGAACTATTGGGAAGTCACAAAGTGCGGAGCTTTGGCGCCTGTCCCGAATAATTGGGAAGTCACAGGGTGAGGGTTTACCTTTCCTGAATGATAGTTAAGTCAATGAGTACTTGTTAAAGTAATTTTTTTAAAAACTTGAAAAACAATTTAATCGATTTCATGTTTTTATTTTATTATGATTTTAACTGCTTGAAATTATTAACTAGCTCCTTATTAGGAGCATTTTTTTTCTAAAGCATTTAAGTTTTGATTAAATGAATCAAACTTTATTAAAGATTTACTCAAATTAATTTTTTAACAAATTAAATGACTCGCTAGCTCAGCTGGTAGAGCACATCCCTTTTAAGGATGGGGTCTTGGGTTCGAACCCCAAGCGAGTCACGTAGTGGGAGCTTGGCGCCTGTCCCGTATCGGGAAGTCACATTAAAACCTATCCTTTGGATGGGTTTTTTGGTTTATAACACTATATTTACATTCAATAAGCTTCAAGCGCACGTGGTGAAATTGGTAGACACGCCACCTTGAGGGGGTGGTGCCTTAACTGGTGTGGAAGTTCGAATCTTCTCGTGCGCACAAACAAAAAAGGTCATTGATTGAAAAATCAATGACCTTTTTTGTTGTAGGAATTATTTTTTAATCTGAAAATGCCATAAGCAAATCTTGCTTAGTGATAATATGTGGCTGCTGTTGTTCATCTAGCACCATCAATGCCTTGTCTCCATGATTCATCATAGATGAAATGGTATCTACTGTAGTATTTGAGGAGATAAACTTAAATGGGGCATCCATAATTTCTGAAATAGGCTTATTTCTTAATTCAGGGTTTTCTACCAGCTTATTTAATATTCTAGTATCAGTTACGCTTCCTACAAATTCACCTTCTTTTATTACGGGTAACTGCGATACTGATAGCTTATCAAGCATTTTAACAACATCAATAACGTTTTGCTGACTCTCTACAGATTGAAGATGAAAAGAACCGTTTCTTTTCGATATTATGTCTTTCGCTGTAGCATATTCATTGGTTTCTAAAAACCCATGATCTCGCATCCAATCGTCATTATAGATTTTACCCAAATATCTAGTTCCATGATCCGGTAATATAATCACCATCGTATCCTCTTCTTTCATGTTTTCTTTGGCAAATTCCAAAGCACCATGTACTGCAGAGCCACATGACCAACCACAAAACAGACCTTCCTCTCTGGCTAACCTTCGCGTCATGATGGCACCATCTTTATCAGTTACTTTAACAAAATGATCTATTAAAGAAAAATCTACATTTTTAGGTAAAATATCTTCACCAATACCTTCAGTTAAGTAAGGATAGATCTCTTTCTCATCGAAAACACCAGTTTCTTTATATTTTTTAAATACTGAACCATAAGAATCAATTCCTACGCTCACCACTTCAGGATTTTGTTCTTTTAAATATTTACTGGTTCCACACATAGAGCCTCCTGTACCAACTCCGGCAGCCCAGTAAGTGATCTTACCTTCTGTTTGTTCCCAAATTTCCGGACCCGTAGTTTCATAATGAGCAATGGCATTGGAGATATTATCGTATTGATTAGGATAATATGAATTCGGGATTTCTTCATTCATTTTTTTGGCAACAGAATAGTAGGAGCGAGGATCATTCGGAGAAACGTTTGTAGGACAAACTATTACTTCTGCGCCTACGGCTCTGAGGATATCTATTTTTTCTTTAGATTGCTTATCTGCAAGGGTAAATATGCATTTGTAGCCTTTTCCTATGGCTGCTAAAGCTAATCCCATTCCTGTGTTGCCTGAAGTACCTTCAATAATGGTACCTCCCGGCTTCAATTTACCTTCCTTTTCAGCGTCCTCTATCATTTTGATAGCCATTCTATCCTTCATAGAGTTGCCGGGATTGAAATATTCCACCTTCACTAAAATAGTGCCAGGGATACCTTTATTTACTTTATTTAATTTAACCAATGGGGTATTTCCAATGGTTTCTATAATGGAGTTATAGTACATGTTTATTTTATTTCTTTGGTGCAAAGTTAATTATTTAAAATCATCATTGAAAAGTGACGTATGTAATATTCTCAATCTTTTACAAAGAACGCTTTCATCAGCATTTACGTTATTTGTATTACATACTAAAATCTTAGAGAGATGACAAATACGCATTCAATTATCCAATCCAAGCTCAATGAGATATCCGACCACGGATATATCAATAATTTTACCTTTACAGATGGTCATTTAGTGTTGAAACAAGAAATTGATAATCAGGAGATAACTAAATCTTACGTAGCTGAGCAAATTTCTGTAGAAGCAGAATACTTATTCGAAGAAAAAGGTTCAGCAATCATAACTTTTATGACAAATGATGGCGTTATGGGCTATTCTATTGATAAAATGGACAGTAAAGGTGAATTTCCATTAATTAACTATATAGAATCTTTAGATGATTAATTGGGTTTGGTAAGTCATTTAATATTTAAGTAAATATATATTGCTTCAAGCAATTGGATCTTTTTTCTATTATTATTCCCCAACTTCAAATTATCCTCTTCGTTCATAAAGTTATTAACTAAAAAAAATATACCATGAGCGAAATGAAAACCATATCCCAAAAAGTAGATGAATTGAAATCTAAGGGCTTTACAGAAGACTTTTACTTTAAAGAAGGGACATTGAATTCAGACAATAATAAATTTAAATCTGATGATATAAAGGATATAGTGGAATATAGATTTGAGGGTAAATCTAATCCTGATGATTTATCTATTCTCTACCAAATAACTACATCAGATGGCACTAAAGGAACCATAGTGGATGGATTTGGACCAACAGGAGATCCTGATTTAGCGCAATTTCTTTTGAAAGCAGAATCTTAATTCTGCTTTATTATAATTGGGTTTGAAGTTCAATTAGGCCTTTGTGCCAACAAAAATAAAACGGCCATCCTAATAGCTACTCCATTTTCCACTTGGTTAAGAATTATAGACTGCTTAGAATCGGCTACATCACTACTTATTTCTACACCACGGTTAATTGGGCCCGGATGCATCACAATAATCTCTTTATTTAAGCTATCCAGTAATTTTTTATTGATGCCATAATATAAGGAGTATTCTCTTAGGGATGGAAAATATTTAAGTTGTTGGCGCTCCAATTGAATTCTCAGAATATTAGCCACATCACACCACTCCAAAGCTTCCTTAACATCCAGCGTTACTTGAACACCTAATTCTTTTATATATTTGGGTAGAAGCGTATTGGGGCCACAAACCATTACTTCGGCACCTAATTTTTGCAAAGCATAAATATTAGAAAGTGCTACCCTGGAATGCAAAATATCTCCAATAATAGCCACCTTTTTACCGGCTAAATCGCCTAGTTTTTCTCTGATAGAGTAAGTATCCAATAAAGCTTGTGTGGGATGTTCGTGCGTGCCATCACCTGCATTAATAATATTGGCTTTTATATTTCTGGATAGGAAATGCGCAGCTCCAGGGCTTGCATGACGCATTACCACCATGTCTACCTTCATAGACAGAATATTGTTGACCGTATCGAGCAATGTTTCTCCTTTTTTTACTGAACTGTTACTGGAAGAGAAATTGACTACATCGGCAGATAATCTCTTTTCGGCTAATTCAAAGGATAACTTGGTACGTGTAGAATTTTCGAAGAAAATATTGGCAATGGTGATATCTCTGAGGGAGGGTACTTTTTTAATGGGGCGGTTAATTACTTCTTTAAAATGATCTGTAGTTTCAAAAATTAATTGGATATCATTTTCATTTAATTCTTTGATACCCAATAAATGATTTACACTTAAATTTGCCATATTTACTCGTTTGTCACTAACCAAATTTTATCACTTTTGGCTCCCTGGTCTACCCATTCCACCAAAACACGTTGCGATTTCAAGGTATTTACCCTCTTGCCAACATAATCAGGCTGTATGGGTAAATCTCTGGTAAATTTTCTATCAATAAAAGTTAATAATTCTACTAATTTAGGTCTTCCAAAAGCAATCATAGCATCTAAAGCAGCTCTCACTGTTCGACCGGTAAAAAGTACATCATCTATCAATATTACTTTTTTGTTTTCTATTAGGAAGGGAATTTTGGTTGCATTGGCCTGAAGAGGGGAGTCTCTTCTACGGAAATCATCTCTGTAGAAAGTTGTATCTAAGTAGCCTAAGGGAAGTTTTTTGTTCAAGCGATCTTCCAGTCGATTTTTAATACGCTCCGCCAAAAACACGCCTCTGGGTTGTAATCCGATTAAAACAGTATTATCAAAATCATCATGATTTTCAATCAGTTCTTCCACCAATCGGTTGATTGTTATTTGTAGGAGCTCAGTATCTAAAATCAAACGTTTTTCCATAATGCTGGGGCAAAGATATAAAACTACTTAATTACTCCACCACTATTTTATTGATAAAAAATACATTTCTGTTGAGTTGTATATTATCGTCTTTTAAATTTTTCACTCTATTTACTCCGTAAGCATAAAAAGTATTTCCATACCATTTTTCCAGACCCTCTATATCTTCAGAGTTGGATTTCATTTCATCGTTTTCATATTTTAGCTTCAAAGCTTCACTAAATTTCCCCTCTATTATTTCACTTTCCTTTATGATCTTTACTTGAAGTTTCTGGTCATACAAGTACAACATTACAATCTGTTCGTCTGAGAAGCCAATATGTACATGGGTCTTTAATTGAAAAGTTTTAAGGTCACTTATCTCAAAACTATTATCCCATAATAATTTACCATTATCATCAAAGCCCATTAAAACAGCATGAGTATATTTGTAGCCATCAAAGGATTGGGTTCCACCTCTATCAAAACGATTATTATTAAAGCCTGGATTGAAATTTCCATATCCGGAATACGAGTAACTTTGAGTATTATAAGTAGGGTAATAGGCCTCTCCGATGAGTATATTTTGATTATTATGTTTAAGGATATCTTGAACATATAATCTATAACTAAACTTTAACTTTTTCCCTTTAATTTTTTTACGTGCAATCCTTTTTTGAATTCTGTTTTTGCGTTTTTCACGCATATAATTAAAAAAATTATCTAAATTGGCATAGTTGTAATAATTTACCCTTTCATCCTCTTCTTGTTCTAGATCTGCAATATATAAACCTCTGGAGGTTTCTGTTCTTCTTTTTGCAGCATAAGTCCCAGCTATTAAATTTCCCCCTGTACTACTATCCACAATTCTACCGTTATTTAAACTTATATCGTCAGCTGCATCTAAATTTTCCGTGAAAACCAAACTTCCTTGAGTGTCGAAAGCTCTGATTGTAACTCCATATGATTTATCATATCTTCTTTCGGTTGTGAGTATTCTAATAAATGGATCATCCGATCGAGTTTGTATTTGTAATAAATTGCTTCTATCATTATAAAAGCCTGGTAGTACAATGCCTCTTTCGGCCGTAAAATTATAAATCATTAATACTGATCTGGTATTTACATTTCCCCCAAATACCACCGCATCGTTCTTCATTTCAAACTCAGTGAGGTTTATGGGTACTAAATTATTATACACATATGATTTAAAACTAATGTCATTAACTGAAAAAGTGATGAAAAGCATTTCCTCTGCGTAATCCAGTCCTTCCTGAAAAAGCATCACAAATTTCTCGTCTTCATAACAATAACCTTTAAAGCTATACTTCTTATCAATAAATACTTCCCTTCTGTATATTTCCTGTAATCCAGTATCTAATTGAATAATCTCCCAAAGAAATTCATCCTTAGTACTCTTTTGAGGATTGTCTTTAAAAAGGAAAACCCCATTTTCTTCAGCAGATACAATATTGTAGGGCTCATAGAAATCATCAATTTCTATTTCAAACCTGTGTGGTTGAGATATTTGGGCAGATGAAACATGAAAATGTACTGTAAATAAAAAAAATATAATGTATCGCATAAAATATTCTGACAATTCTAAAATGTATTTAAATTCCTGCTTATTAATTGATAAATCGGAAAGACTCGCTTGCTTAATTAGCGCGATATTTTCCAAATTCTTTATTTCCTTTTATTGAATTTAATCAAACACTACTTTTGTGTTTAATTATAGCTTTTAATCTACTACTAAGCATCTATCATTCTCATTATATTGGTCTGAAAAGTACTCTTTTTTTGTATAGATTTAAATACCACTTTATTTATCACTATGGTAGTATAACACCTTATCTCATTTTTTCATTTCTTTAAAGAAATTTCTGGCTTGATATTTTCGAATACGCCATCTCAGGCAATGATTTTATCCATCATGAAATGAGCATAAATTTTAAAATCCTTAATATACCAACCGAGGATAGCTTGCCTGTCATTGGCATGAATAAAATTTATTGAATTCCATGTGGCATTTAACATAAACTTATACACATGAAATCTGCAAAAGAGTAATTTCAGGCTCTTTTTAACTAACCAGTAATGCAAAATCAAATATATTATTATATCTATTTAATAGTGAAACAATATAGTGATAAATCATATTAATACCATAAGTTTCGATTATGCTAATTGTTGAATCGATATTTCAACAATAGATATTCACCTTTCACGATATTAATAGTAATTTTACAAAAAACATTCAGCGCTTTGGAAAATAAATTTATTATAAAAATAATCAAGAATACATCCAAGTTAATGGAATTGTTTGGAGAAAACGATTTTAAAATAAGAAGCTATCAATCAGCTGTTTTTAATCTGGAAAGGGTAAATAAAGATTTATCCGAAATGACGCAAGAAGAGCTAGAAAAAATTGAGGGAGTGGGCAAAAGTATTGCAAAAATAATCACTGAAATTAATGAAACGAATGATTTAACTTATTACCAGGAACTGCTATCCAAGACACCTTCAGGTATTTTAGAAATGATGAAATTGAGCGGTTTTGGTCCTAAGAAAATTAAATTAATATGGGATAGTTTGGCTATCGAAACACTGGAAGACTTAATTGAAGCTTGTAAAGCCAATAAAATATCTGCTTTAAAGGGTTTTGGAGATAAAACTCAACAAAAATTATTGGAATCTGCTGTGTTTAAATTAAACGCTAGAGGATTTTTGCACTATAGAGAGGCTAATCAAATCGCACAGCTATTGGTGGAAGATTTAAAATCTGAAATTGCAGATATCCAAATTTCTGAAACCGGTGATTTGAGGCGTAAAATGGAGGTGATAAAACCAATTGAAATATTGGTTGGGACGAAAGAGGCCTTCAAGATTAGAGAATTTTTCCAAAAATCGGAAACGTTGCAATTTCAAGAGAAAATCTCAGGCCCTAGAAATATAAAAGCTATCCATTTACCTTCTCAGGGAGAAATTTCTATCTTACTTTGTCAGCCCGACCAATTTACGAATGAACTATTTAGAACCACAGCCACACCGCAACATCTTTCTGAGAAATTACCTAATGAAAACAATTTAGCGGAAATATTAAAGAGTAGTGTATTTGAATCTGAAGAGGCTATTTATAAAACTGCAGAATTACCTTTTATTGCTCCTGAGTTAAGAGAAGGATTGTGGGAGTTTGGTTGGGCTAAGGAGAAAAAAATGCCTGAATTAGTCGAATTGGGTCAACTGAAAGGTATTTTACATAACCACAGTACTTATAGTGATGGTGCCCATACACTGGAAGCCATGGCTAAATACTGTAAAGAATTAGGCTATGAGTATTTGGGCATAAGCGATCACAGTAAAACTGCATCTTATGCTAACGGCTTACAAGAGTTTAGGGTAAAAGAGCAGCATAAGGAAATTGATCGACTAAATACTGAGCTAGGTGACTTTAAAATATTTAAAGGTATAGAATCTGACATACTAGGGGATGGCTCTTTAGATTATTCTGATGAGGTTTTAGCAAGCTTCGATTTTGTTGTAGCTTCTATTCATGCGCAATTAAATATGGATGAAAAAACTGCTACTAATCGATTAATTAAAGCCATTGCTAATCCATTTACTACTATGTTAGGCCATCCTACTGGCAGGCTTTTGTTGCAAAGGCAAGCTTACCCTATCAATCATAAAGCCGTTATTGATGCATGTGCCGCTTACGGGGTAGTAATGGAAATCAATGCACATCCATGGAGGCTGGATTTAGATTGGAGGCATGTGCATTATGCTATTGAAAAAGGAGTGATGATTTCCATCAACCCGGATGCACATGAAATGGTAGGTTACCACGATATGTATTATGGTGTTTGTGTGGGTAGGAAGGCTGGACTCACACCTAAAAATACTTTCAACGCCTTAAGTAAGAAAGAAATTGAAGCATATTTCAATAAAAGAAAACAAGAGGCCCTATCTAAGGCTTAACCTAATAAAAAAGATTTGAAAAATATTAAGAAAGTCCTGATTTTACGTTTTTCTTCTATTGGAGATATTGTTTTGACCACCCCAGTTATTCGGGCCATCAAATTACAATTGCAGGATGTTGAAGTACACTACTGTACCAAAAAACAGTTTGCAGACATTTTGGAGAATAACCCTTATGT
>JBBSPJ010000022.1:0-22429 GCA_038258905.1 Cytophagales bacterium | reverse complement strand
TTCATGGCACAAATATATAAATTTTGATCTGATTGCCTTATTTACTGTTAAGATTCTAGTGAGATTTTAAAAGGAATAAATCCAAATTTCAATTATTTTATAATTGACAAATACGGAAATGCTTAACTATCTGTGCAGACAAAGGTACACATTCCATGAATTGTTCGTGAGACACGAACCATGGCATACAGAGTAGGTTAGTCAATCACCTTGGCTTAAGATAATTATACCACCAAAAAAGCTGCTCCAAAAACACCTGCGCTATCACCCAATTTGGGTTTTAAAATAGGCGTATTAAATCGAGGGTTAAAGGTGAATTTTTCTACTGATTTAATGCCATCAGTATAAAGCTCCGGAATATTTCCTACACCACCCCCTAAAACAATCACATCCGGATCTATTATATTCACGATCGCAGATAGCCCTTTTCCGAAGAAGTATATTAACCTATCCATGGTTTTTTGGGCATCAGGATCTTCTGATCTTGAGTCCATTATTTCTTTAAGGTTTTTCTTTTTACCTGAAATCTTAGTGTAGTAACGCTGTAATGCAGGACCCGATAGGATTGTTTCTACACATCCTTGTTTGCCACAATAGCAATCTTCACCGTCTTCATCCAGAAAAATATGTCCCCATTCTCCTCCTATTCCATGTTTACCATTTAAGACCTTGCCATTTACTACAAGTCCGCCCCCAACACCTGAACCCATAATTACTCCAAAAACCACCTTCGCATCAGGATATTTCTCCTCCACTATACCCATTTGAGCCTCTGCAACGGCAAAGCAATTGGCATCATTTGCCATAAAGACAGGTATACCCAGCATTTTTTCTAAATCTTTTTGTAAGGGCTTATTATTTAGTGCGGTAGAGTTGCTGTTTTTCAGGAAGCCAGTTTCGGGATCAGTGGAACCCGGAGTGCCAATACCAATTTTAATTGGTTTATTGCCTATTTCATTAGCCATTAACTCCACTAATAATTTTATTCGTTCTACAACATGTTCATATCCCTGATCGGCTTCAGTTGGAATTCTTCGTCTTAATAAAATTTCAGGGTTGTCAGCAGATTTTAAAATTACACCTTCAATTTTGGTACCTCCCAAATCAATCCCCCATAAAGAGTTATCCTGGCTCATCTTTTTATTATTTTATGTCAATTATCTATATTTCTCAAAAATACCTTAGCTTCCCAAGGTCGTAAAGCCTTAGCCTCATTAATTTCTTTATAATTATTCATTTTCAAAGCAAAAGTATCATTTATTTCCTCAGGTAGCTCCAAATGATTATCAGAAAAATTAAGAATAATTAAAAATTCAAATTCTTCATCCCATCTTCTAAAAGCGTAAATATGAGGATCATTTTCAGTAATACATCTATAATCACCATACACCAAAGTATCAAACTGTTTTCTGAAAGATACCATTTTTCGATAATAATTGAGGACTGAATCAGGATCTTTTTCTTGCTGATTTGCATTGATCAGTTCATAATTATCATTCACTTTAATCCAGGGTGTAGTTTCAGAAAAGCCCGCATATTTTGAATTATCCCAATGCATGGGTGTTCTCGCATTATCCCTACTTTGGGCATGCACTAAATCCATCATTATTTCAGGCACTTCTCCATTTTCTAGAGCTGCTTTCCAGCTATTAAGCGTTTCTATATCTCTATAATCATCTATAGATTTATAGGCCACATTAGTCATGCCGATTTCATCTCCCTGGTAAATAAAAGGTGTGCCCCGCATGCTCAATAGTAAAGTTGCCAGCAATTTCGCAGATTCGTGCCAGTATATACCATCATTTCCAAATCGGGAAACTATCCGCGGGAAATCATGATTACCTAAAAATATGGCGCCCCAGCCTTTATTTTTCAATTTTTGATCCCATGCTGTAAATACATTTTTCATATCTACCAGACTATAAGGTACGGGGTCATATTTCCCCCCTGGTCCGTTATCAATATACATATGGCCGAAGTGAAAAATCATTTGAAACTCATCTCTATTTTCTCCTACATAATTTAGCGCATTATCCAATGTAATTCCGGGACCCTCACCTACTGTCATGCAATCATATTTACTCAAAACCTCTTCGTTCATTTCCTTTAAAAACTCATGTACCCGAGGTCCATTTGCATAATATTTACTGATAATATCGGTAAACACATCCCTTTTTGCCTCGGGAAAATCAGTTTGTTTAGAAATTAAGGAAATAACATCCATTCTAAAACCATCAATGCCTTTTTTAAACCAATAATGCATGATATTAAAAATCTCTTTCCTTACTTCTGGATTCTCCCAGTTCAGGTCGGGCTGTTTTTTAGAAAAATAATGTAGGTAATACGAATGAGTGTTTTCATCAAATTGCCAGGCACTACCTGTAAAAAAGGACGGCCAATTATTAGGTTTTTGATCAGGACTTCCTTCTTGCCAAATATAGTAATCTCTATAGGGGTTATCTTTTGACTTTTTAGATTCTGTAAACCATTTATGCTCATCTGAAGTATGATTGGGTACTATATCCATAATTAATTTCATACCTCTTTCATGCAAACCGGCTAGTAAAGCATCAAAATCATCCATCTCACCAAACTCTGTCATAATTTGATAATAATCACTTATATCATAGCCATTATCGTCATTAGGGGATTGATAAATAGGACAAAGCCAAATCACCGTTACACCTAAGGATTGAATATAATCTAGCTTTTGAATTATTCCGTGAAGATCCCCAATTCCATCTCCATTGCTATCGTTAAAGCTTCTAGGATAAATTTGATAAACCACGGCTTCTTTCCACCAAGTTTTAGTATGCATATTTAAAAAATTTATTTTACCAGAACCACACAACAATTATTGTGGTTACGATTAATAATAAGATTGATAACACCCTGTAATTCATATACCAAGGCAATAAGGCCATCTCCTTCGTTTCTGCCTTAAATATTGCAGGTGTCCATATCATTCCTTCAACCTTTTCTGCTGCAGGTGCTTCCGAGGCTAAACTAACAAGTACTTGAATAATTACGCATGCGAGTAATAAAAGAGGCGCTTTATGTAGAAAATGAATGTCGTTTAATTGAGGCACCCAATCAAATACACTGGACAAAACGATGAAAACAGCAATTAAAAACCCTCCTAATAAACCTGCAATTGCACCGCTACCATTCGCTCTTTTCCAAAATAAACCTACTAAAAATACTGCAACCACTGGTGGTGCAATAAGTCCGAGTACTATTTGTAAGTAATCAAATAATGAACCAAATCTATCTATTTGGGGAGCCCAGGCAGCTGCTAGCAATACTAAAATCAAAGTAGCAATTTGGCCGGTTCTCACCAATTGTCTACTCGTTAAATCAGGCTTAATTTTTTGCACAAAATCCATTGTAATTAAGGTAGAAGATGAATTGAGGGTAGCACTTATGCTTGAGGACATAGCTGCCAATAAACCAGCAATTACAATTCCTAAGAGGCCAGTAGGTAGAAGACTATAGATTAATAAAGGGTAAGTCATATTAGGACAATCTGATAGGTCTGTGCATAATACCTCCCCCACTTCTGTTTTCATATAATAATTGAGGCCACTAATATCGAAATCTGAGAATATGACAATGGCCATCACTCCAGGGATAACCATGAAGAATAAAACCGGCAATTTTAATAAGCCTGCAAATACTGCTCCCCACCTACCATGATTGATATCTTTGGCACTTAATACCCGCTGCACCATAAACTGGTTGTTCGCCCAAAAATAAAATCCTAGCAAAGGAACACCAAACAATAAGCCCGTCCAAGGCATATATTCACTATCTAATGGCCTTACCAAGCTCAGGATTTCAGCTGAGTCTTTTCCCTGTGGTTGTAGTTCATCTAATCCGGCAAGCATTCCGGACCAGCCCCCTACCTCTGAAAAGCAGAAATAAGTTAACACCATGGAGCTGGCAAATAGTAATAGGGCCTGTATCACCTCTGTATGAACCACTGAAGAGAGTCCACCCGGAATAGTATAAGCTGCGGCAGCGCCTGCTAAAATGAGAATAATAATAGTGGAATCCAGTTCAGGAAAAATTATTTTTAGTATAAGGTTGCCTGCATATAAACCAGAAGCAGTATCTATAATTACATTTCCAATAATGGTGATGGTAGAAAAATAGTATCTGGAACGGCTGTCGTAGCGTCTTTCAAGAAATTCAGGCATGGTATAAACCTTAGATTTAAGGTAGAATGGCAGAAAGAATATAGCAAAAAAGACTAAAACCACAGCTGCCATCCATTCATAATTGTAGACCGCTAAGTTGGTATTGTATGCCTCAGAGGTAAGGCCAATGAGCGTGTTACTTCCAATATTAGCAGCAAAAAGCGAGATCCCTACAATAGGCCAGACCATGTTTCTTCCGGCCAAAAAATAATCTTTAGAACTCTTTTGTTTTCCTTTTTTGATACCATACCAGATGATACCTACTAAATAAACCACTATGATAATTCCGTCAATAGCGGTTAAACCAATTTCTTTCATAGTATTTTGGTTTTCCCTTTATTTAAATTCGGGATTAGTTCAACATATTAGGCTTTCTCCACTTCTTTGCTTTCTATAATAATTTTAATTTAGGTATTTAAACTTAATCCTTGTTGATAAGAATAATAATTGCTTTATGATTAATTATTTAGCCTTAGCATTTTCTTTGTTATTCAAAATCTGCTGCATAGCAACTGCTACTCCATTTGTCCAGCCAAATCCATCCTGCAACTGATATTCACCTCCTCCGGCTTGGAGGGTGGTATCTACTACATTATACTTTTCCATCATTTTACCAGTTTCACGGAATACCTTCTTATTCAGGTTGAGCCAGCTTTCTATTAAATCAATGCCCTCATCATGAAACCCATAATTAAAATAAGATTGCATCCCGATCCATTGCAAGGGAGCCCAAGCATTGGGAAAATCCCATTGTTGACCTGTTTCATTAGTAGTAGTTACTAATCCACCCGGATGCATTAATTCAGCGTTCATTAATTGAATCACTCTCCTTGCTTTGTCTTTAGGAGCTATTTGTACAAATAGCGGATAAGCCATGGCCATACTTAATACCTCGGTATGCTTTAGGTTAACAAAATCATAATCCATATAAGTACCGGCTTGCTCATTCCATAATATCTTATTAATGGCATCTCTGCGTTTCGAAGCTTTTTCCAAAAATGATTCAGATCTTTTCTTTTTACCCTGCCAGTTGTAAGTCTGGGCAATCTTTAATTCTAAGAAATACAATAAAGCATTTAAATCAACAGGAATAATTTCCGTAGTGTGAATGGTATTCATGTTTTGTTTATCAGCTAGCCATCTACTGCTATAGTCCCAACCAGATTCTGCCCCAGCTCTCAAATGCTTATAAATTGCTTTTCTATCCAATTTCGATTCCTCTGCCAGTTTATAATCTTCTTTAAATGATTCAGGTCTAGGATATTCATACCTATCAAAATACCTATTGAGCACCTCACCGGAATTTAATTTTACCACTCTTCTATTTACTGGAGATTCGACTGATAACTGATCGGATCCATTCATCCAAAATTGATGTTCTCTTAATAAATAAGACTGGTATTTTAGATATAAATCGCGATTATTTTCAGCCAATAAATCTACCATAAAGGCAAAAAATGGAGGCTGACTTCTACCCATATAATATGCTCTATTTCCGTTGGGTATAAAACCAATAGAATCAATCAGGAATGCAAAATTATTAAGCATATCAATGGCTAAATCTTCTTTTCCGGAATCTTTTAATCCCAGCATAGTGAAATAGCTGTCCCAGTAATATATTTCTCTGAATCTTCCTCCTGGCACAACATATTGATTGGGTAGTGGTATTAATGAGCCATTATTAAATTTATTATCTTTTTCACGGGTGAGGATTGGCCATAAGTTGCCAATATGTGTCTGCATATTTATTGTGGTATCAGTGACAAAATCAGCAGCAAGTTTTTTGGGTAATTGGAAATTTTCAAATACAAAATCCTTCAAATTAAACCCCTTAACGCCTTTACTAGCATAATAATCATTAATAATATTGGCTTTAGATCTTTTAGGTAAACAATCCACAAAGGTTTTAGAGTCCTCAAAAATACCAGATAATTGTACATCTTTAAAAAAATCGGTTCTATAGAACTCTCTGTAAACTAAAGATTCAGATTTTTTGAATCTATCCTCACGTTGACCGCAACCAATAAATAAAATAAAAGCTAAAACATAGACCCCTTGTATTTTTTTCATGCTTTAGTTTGCTTGTTTTTTATTGGTTTGAGAAATGAGTTCTTGTGATGTATTAACTTTAAAATTGAGCTCTTTAACAATAAAATTACCCAATTTTTTCCCTTCTTTTACTCCATTAGTAATGGCTGGCATATAGTGTATGCCCCCATAAAGTCTACTCAGAGCTGCTTCTTCAGAAGCAGCAACAAAGGAGTTAAATGAACGAGAAGGCAGACCATATGTAATTTCTGTTGTATCATCAAAGTAGAAATTATCACCAAAAATGTTGGTTAATGCGAGTGCCGCTGCTGTAGAAATCACACTATGACCACTCGTGTATTCCGGAAAAGGTGGTGTTTGAAGAATAGGTTTCCAGTCTTCATCAATATATTTATTGATAACCGTTTCCGGTCTGATTAAATTTGACCGGAATTTTTCATCCCAGCAGGAAATAAATGCATCGTTTAGTGATATAGCGGTTAGAGCATAAGCATGTGCGCTTTTCATTAGACAGGCAGAATCTATCTCGCAAGCTATTTTAGTAATGCCCATCCAATGGCCTCCCGGTGTAATTTTTTTAGTAGCAAACATTACGTGGCCTTGAATATTCATCACATACGGGTTACAATCCCAAAAGCCAGCAATAGCTTCCTTTTCTTCATCCGCATTTCTTACCGTATGATAAACCTCCATTACTTCCTTAAAAAACTGGCTTGTGGTATCAAGACTAAAAGGCGTAGGTTTTTCAGGCATAAACTGATTAGCGGAATCAATCACAAATGGTCTGATTTTATTCCAATGAGGTTCAATAGCCTCCATGTACGCCGGTGGTGTAGGCTCCCAATGGTGAGCCTGATCACTCAATGAGTGTTTAGACATGGTACGCGTCTGTTTATAATTATCTGTATCAGCCCAGGCAAGTATATGTTTAGCTACTGTATCGGCATATTGTAGAGAATTTCTGTAAACTTCTTCACTAATGCCTTTTTTAAGTAATTTTTGTTCCCATTCATCATGCCATTTCTCCATTTTTTCTTCAGAAAAAACCATTGCTTTTCCTACCAAGTACATGCTTTGCAGCGCGGCAACATCATATTGAATATTAGATGTTGGATCAGGAACTGTATTTAAAGCATGAAGTTGGCCTGCTAATGACTGATAGGTAGAGTCATTTTTCGCTAAAACTTCATAAGCCGCAATTGCAGGGTAGGAATATATCCTGGCTGCTACTGGCGGAGAAAAAATGTCGTGCACAATTACATCAGTCAATTGCTGCATTAATCCATGCATCTCTTCAGTTTGGATTTCAACTTTTTCATTATTAGTTGAACAACCTGAAGTAATCAGCAATAAAAAAAATATCACTATATAAAAATTATTAATTAACTTCATTACTCACTTGCAAATTTAATTTTTCACTTATTTTATTAATAGATAATAACTGTACATATCCATCATTTTTTGTAATAATCAAGTAAGAATTTCCCTTAATTTCAATTGGAGTAATTTTCCTTACCTGTCCTTTAATTTGTAAACCTTTCGCTAATCGAAGAAAAGCAGTATCCTGTTCAGTACTTCCTAAAATATTACCGTAATCTGCATCATATTTACCCATTTCTATTGTATTATCATAGAAATTTCCAGCTAATAACATATTAAACCCTTCTTTTTTGTTTATTAAAGCACCTGCATTGATAGTTGAGAATTGAAATTTTTCTGGGAGATTGTGTTTTTTGTAATTCTGATTGCCAGTATTTTCAAACCAAACACTTTCAAAGGTATTCACTTCAAACACATCCGATTTTTTTAATTTCGCTTCACCTAATAAGCTATTTAAATCTGCTTTTGCATAATCAGTAGCGTACAGATATTTCTTTTTAAGTTGTGGCATTTGCTTAGTAACATCGGCATGATTAGCAAAAAATGTTTCTTTTCCTTGTAAATAATAGGTCAGAATTTGTTCAATTTGTCCATTATCATCAAAATCATTTACATACATTCTTAAAGGTTCCTCTTTTGAGGGTTTAAACCTAGAATTTAGGCCGTTATTTCCAGCAATAATATCCATGTTACCATCCTTATTAACATCGGCAGCATAAACAAAATTCCACCATCCTTTATCACTTGAAATTTCTTTTAATTCAAAACTATCACCCTTATTAATCCATATTTTTATAGGCTCCCATTCCGCTGCTACCAATAAATCTGGTTTACCATCTTTGTTTAAGTCTGCCCATTGAGCAGATTTAACCATACCTGCTTCTTTTAATTGAGGCGCTAGTTGATCTGTAACTTCTTCAAATTCTCTGTTACCTTTGTTAATATAAAGGTAGGATTGAGGTATTTTACCGTAGTTATTAGGAACCGCACGCCCACCAATAAATATATCAACTAAACCGTCATTATTAAAATCTTCTGCCGCAATGCATCCGGCAGTAAGAAAAGCATTGTTTAAGTATATTTTTTGATCAAAGTTACCATTGCCGTCATTGAAGTAAATTCTTTGGCGCAAATATTCTGACTCACCCCAATATTCATTACCTCCTGCTGCAATGGCCAGGTCTAAATGTCCATCATTATCAAAATCACGAAAAACAGCATCTATATCTTCGAAAGTACTATCACTATGAATCAAAGGAGATATCAATTCATCAAAAGTTCCATTATCATTTTGAAATAAAATTCTACTTTTGTTTCGTTTAGAGGAACCAATAAAAATATCTTCCAACCCGTCACCATTAACGTCTCCTATTGCTAAAGCAGGGCCGGCTGTAGACACCATATGCGGCATTAATCTCTCCCTTACAAAATCAATGAAAGAGTTCTCAACATGCTTAATATTAATTTTAAAAGAATCAGTTAGATCTTGTACTATAAATTCCGGCACTTGATTATTCTTTAACAGTCCATAGTCAAATTTAGCTAATCCACTTTGCCATTTCAAGGTGTCTACCTGATTATAATTCGGTTTATCAATCTTTTGATAACTAGCATCAGGCCAGATAAGGAAAATCTCTTTTACGGAGCTTGAGTCACCAATGCCTACATGAAAATTAGTCAAAGCACTTGATTGAAAGCCTCGAACTGACTGATGTTCATAACTGATTATTCCATCGTTAGTAAAAGCAATTAATCTGGCACCAATAGCATCAACGTTCTTCGCATTACCTTTTAGTTTGAGTTTTAAAGCCTTGCCAGATTGCCCATTCTCTACAGACATATTTTTATATATCAAAGGTTTGTCTTCTAAATTATTAACTATGATATCCAAATCGCCATCATTATCAAAATCTGCATAAATAGCACCATTGGAGTAAGTATCTTTATTTTTATTAATAAACTCAGCAATATTAGAAAAGGAATATCCACCATTATTTGCAAAGAATTTATTAGGAATCTTAATTCTAGGCATTTTTTCAATGATTTTAAGGTCTTCCTCCTCCATGATACCTAACTTCGTTTTCATTTGCTGCTCTTCACTACCCAGTTGAAAATTGGTGTAATCTATATCATTCATCCTTCGGGGAATACCATTACTTATAAATAAATCCTTTTTACCATTATTTGTGAAATCTATAAATAAGGGTGCCCATGACCAATCAGTAGCATAAACATCTGCCAAAAGTGCTATTTCACTAAAGGTTCCGTCTCCATTATTCAATTGCAGGTTGTTTCTTGAAAACTGATCGTTATATCCAAACCTCTTTTTGAACATATATACATCATAAGGGTCTTCTCCCAATGAACTTTTCAAAATTTGATTGTCGTAAGGCAACATATCCAAAGAAATAATATCGTTTAAACCATCATTATTGAAGTCTGCCACATCTACGCCCATCGAAAATCTGCTAGTGTGTTGTATTTGCTCAGTTAAAACTTCTTTAAAAGTACCATCCTGCTGGTTGATATAGAGATAATCGTTTTCATGGAAATCATTTCCTATATAAATATCAGGATAGCCATCATTATTGATATCACCAACAGTAATACCCAAACCATAGCCTAAAACCGAGCTTTTTATACCTGATTCAACGGTAGCATCTATAAATTTCCCATTTTCATTCCTAAAATATTTATCGCCGGATACCTCATTGATTTCACCATCAAAATCACTTCTTTTGCCATATGTGCCATTTTCATGGATAGAATGGTTCAGTTGAAACATATCCAAGTCGCCATCTAAATCAAAATCAACAAATACAGCCTGTGTACCAAAACCAACCAAATCTAAGTCATATGCTATGGCTTCATCTTCATATACAGGAATTCCGTTTTCAATTTTTTGACAGATAAAAAATTGATTAGCAGTTTTAAGGGTTTTATGGTCACCTACCTGACTGATGTATAGATCCATCATGCCATCATTGTTAATATCTACCACTGATACTCCGGTAGACCAACCTCCATCTCCGCCTACCTTGGCATTCTCTGTTATGTCTTCAAATTTAAAATTACCCCTATTAAGGAACATTTTATTTTGACCCTGATTGGCAGTTAAATAAATATCCGGCAAGCCATCATTGTTAAAATCAGCTACTGCTACTCCACCCCCATTAAAGAAGTACATATAATCAAAAACAGAGAATTCTGTCGTTTGGGTGAGGGTGTTTTCAAAATGAAGCCCGGTTTCTTCGGCCTCCAAAACTTTAAATAAAGTTTCTTTTTTTTCTTGTTGACATGATAAAAGCCCAAAAATTGATATAATATAGTATGCTAATAAATATATTTTAAAATTGTTTCTCATAAACTCTCTGTAATTCTTAATATTTTGGGTTGCTGATTATTTCCGGTTATTAATAAATGTTTTACTTTATCAATTACAATTTCTGAAATCTGCTTTATATCACCTGTTAATTTAATTCCGGACTTTTTAGCATCTGCAGATTGAAAAGCACCATCTCCTGTGCCAAATAATAATAAACCTTCATTAGCATCTAATTTTGAAAATTGAGGTATAAAATGAGAGTCGTTACCTGCCAAAAATAGGTCTTTATGCCCATCGTTATTAAAATCCATGATAGTTATGGCATGCACACTGGAGAATTGAGCCTCTTTCGGGAGTTTTACCAACTCAAACTTTAAGTTGCCTTTATTTAATGCAATTACTGAAGAAAACATATTAGCTTCTTTGACCTCGGCAGAGTTTATTAATTCAGCGGAGAATAAATCCTGGATAGATTTTTCTGCATACTCTTGATATTTAAGGTTTTGTTTCCGCAGTGAAGGAACCTGGCCTGTTAATTCCTTTTTAGGGGCGATAGGTTTATCCTTACCCTTTACACTTTGGGTAATAATTTTCTCCATATTCCCATTCCCATCAAAATCGTACAGCCATAATTTTGTAGGGGCATCCTGACTTCCTTCAAAGAAAAAATTGTTTCCTCTGTTGCCTAAAATTAAATCATTTTGACCATCACCATCAATATCTGATATTTCAATAGTATTCCACCAGCCTTTATAATTAGACAATGCTGTTTCAATCCTTTTAAGTTGTTTGCCTTTAATCTCCATCACTTCAATACCCATCCACTCTCCAACTATTATTAATTCCACATTACCATCACCGGTGATATCTCCTAATTTAGCATCTGTAATCATACCAAGTGATTCAAGATCTCTGGCTCTTCTTAAAGTCATATCAGTAAAATTCCCTGAACCATCATTTTCATACAAAAAACTTGAGGGAGAACTGCCGTAATTTTGTGGTATACTCCTACTGCCAATGAATAGATCTAAATCCCCATCATTATCATAATCAAAACTGATGGCAACAGCCGTATTTAATCCAACATCCCCGAAAGGATTACTGATTTCATCAAAATTCCCATTTCCTTTATTGATGTATAGTCTATCCTTCAATGAAGTATCGTTTTCGGGGGCATGATTACCACCTGAACCTATAAAAATATCCTGCAAATCATCTCCATTGGCATCAAAAATATGGATGGAAGTATCTTCAAAATCCTCAGAACCCGGCAACAATATTTCAGTAAAATTACCGCCTGATTGTTGTAAATAGATATAGGTCGGCTGCCCCAAAGCCCCTCCTAGAACAATATCTTCTCTTCCGTCATTATTAAGATCTCCAATTGCATGAATCTGTCCTTCTCTGGATAACATTTTGATAACCAAACCTTCATAGTAATAATCGACATGATCATTCTCTTTATGGGCTACGAAATTATTTTCTTTTTCTACAAAAATTGTCCTCTCTGTTTTTATTACTTTCGGACTTATTACTTCAGGCTCCAAAACTGATTTTTGTAGATCAGTATAATTTATAGAATGAATAGAATCAACCTCTAAAGATTTTAAAGTTGAGAGTTTGTTGTTGGGCCAGATTATTGTAACGGAATCAATTTTCGCTATTTCTCCTAATCCAAAATTAAGGGTATAATCAACAGAAGATTGAAAACCTCTGGTAGGTATTAGTTGCTGATAAAATTTCTGCTCTTTTACATGCAAGGTAACTTGTGTACCGATGCCATCAATATTAGGATTTTGGAATTTTAAATTCATGGAAATAAAATGCTTGCTACTATCAAATGAGTTATTTCGATAAATTGAAGAAGGTTGATTAAGGTTGTTGACAATCAAATCTAAATCACCATCATTATCCAAATCAGCATAAGCGGCTCCATTAGAAAAAGTTTTCTGGCCTAATCCGAAATCCTCTTCTACAGCTTCAAACTGCAAATTACCTTTGTTTCTAAAGTACTTATTGATTTGAGGATTAATGGGCATTTTCTCCAAAACTGTTTCCATTTTTTCTTTGGTACCTGTTAAAACCATTTTTTGAACCACATCATTGGCAAAGAAGTCCATGAAATCGGCATCAGTTACATCCTGGTATACCCCGTTGCAGACAAAAATATCTTTATGGCCGTCCATATCACCATCAAATATGAGAGCTCCCCAACTCCAATCAGACTGCGCTACCCCGGAATACCAACCTATTTCACTAAAAGAGCCGTTTTGAGTATTCAATTGAAGTGTATTCTGCATGTATTGGTAATAAAAATCTCTATCTAATTTAAGTTGAAAAGTATTATAATTATCAAATTGTAATTTTTGCTTGATTAAGGCATCAGTACCTGGCAGCATTTCGGTAGTAAAAATTTCGGGATATCCATCATGATTAATGTCGGCCATATCGGCACCCATTGAGGCAAGACTTAAATGCTTCATCCAATCTTTTACAGACTCTTTGAACGTGCCGTCTCCCTGATTGATATACAGGTAGTCTCTTTCAAAGAAATCATTGGCAACAAAAATGTCTGGGAGGTTATCATTGTTCACATCTCCTACGGTTACTCCTAAACCGAAACCAATGAGGCTACCATAAATACCTGCTTCTTTGGAAACATCTACAAATTTTCCATTGTCATTTCTAAGTAATTTATCCCCTCCTCCTTTTACGAACTCTTTCACATCCCAATCTTTTGCATATAGATCGCGCTTGTTGGCATAATTTAAAGTGTTTACAGGTATGAAACTATTATTTAAAATATAGGCGTCCAGATCACCATCTCCATCATAATCAAAAAAGGCAATATGTGTGGTATAGCCGGCATCAGCTAATCCAAATTCTGCTGCACGTTCGGTAAAAGTATTATCTCCATTATTAATAAATAGCTCATTGGCTTGCGAAATTCCTTCGGTATAACCTGCATTGCAGATATAAATATCCTGGTAACCATCCTGATTGATATCTACTATAGCTACACCTGTGCTCCAATTATTAGAGATATTAAAACCAGAGCTTTCAGAAATATCTTCAAACTGCATATTTCCCTTATTCAGGTAAATTTTATTTGGCACCTGGTTGCCGGTAAAAACTATGTCTTTCAGGCCGTCATTATTGATATCAATGATGCCTACTCCACCACCGTTATAAAAATTACGGTAGCTGAAAATATTGAATTTATCTTTGTTAGTTACTGTATTTTCGAAATAAATACCTGATTCTGATACATTTAATAATTCAAAAACGGTTTTATCTGTTTTTTTAGTTTTAGTTTCTTCATTTTCTGAGGTACAGGAAAAGAAAAATATAAAGAGAAAAAAAGAAAGGGTAAGAGTTTTAATATCCTCAATTTGATTACGCATACAAAGTCAGCTTTTGATGGATAAAAGTATAAAAAAAGGATAATGTATTTAAACATTATCCTTTAAAGAATTGATGATTTATATATTAATAGCCATCATTTTGATCTAGGTTAGGGTTTGAGGAAACAGCCAAGGTAGGAATAGGGTATCTCACTCTAAAAGGTTCGGTATTTTCTTTCAATTCCCAAGTATCAGTAAATGTACCGAAACGTATTTGATCATTTCTTCTCCAACCTTCCCAATACAATTCTCTTCCTCTTTCATCAAGAAGATTTTCCTCAGTTAGGCTAGTAAAAGGATCAACACCTCTCACCTCTCTCAAAGCATTTACTATAGGTAAACCAGATCCCGCATCCCCTTTTCTCAAAAATGCCTCAGCTTTCATTAATGCTGCATCAGAATATCTAAATAATATTTGATACCTAATAAAACCTGTTTCATCTCCTTGTTCAGGATGGTACTTAAGTACTCTAATACCCGTATTTTCTGGATTTGCAATTATTCCTGGAAGTTCTTTGGTAAATACTAAAGGAGCCCCAGCTCTAGTAGTTAATTGTTGACCTTCCAAGCCATACTGTTGACCAACTAAAAAGCCATACCCATAACCATCAGTAGGCACAAATCCTCTTCTTTCTTCCTGTCCAGAGTTTGGTGCATTGGAATCTGCAGGGCCTTCAAACAGATTATAAAATTCAGAAGTAGTAGCAAAACCATTCCAACCTCCACCAGTATTTTGAGTGTACTCATTATGGCTGTAATGAAGGGTAAACCAGATTTTAGTCATAGCACCATCCCCAAATTCAATAGTCATAATAGATTCTGGATCCGATTCCGGAGCAAAAATATTAAAATAATCGTCACCAAAATCAAATCCCGCAGCTTCAATTTGATTAACTGCTTCAATTACCCTATCCATATCTACCGTGGCAGGTTCAGGGTTTCCTAGGTAAACATGCTTATTTAAATAGAATTTCGCAATTAAAAAATTACATGAGGCCTGTGAAGAAACTAATGTTTCACTAGGAGCCGCATTTCCAGAAATTACAGGTAAGTTAGGTAGAGCATCTGCTAGATCTTGTTCAATAAAAGCAACTGCTTCTTCTGAGTTTAGAACACTAGGTAAATCACTTGGTGAATCATCCACTTCTCGATTTGGAATTTGACCCCATAAATCTAAAACATAGAACATATTCAATGCTCTTAAAAATTTAGCTTCGGCTAATTGTTGGTCATCTGCTCCTGATCGTGGATCTATTACTTGATTAAGTGCATAAATTGCTTCGTTTCTTTGGTTCCAAACATTTAAAACAAAAGGATGATTTGCATCCCATGTATGTAGGTGTAAGGAACTCCATTGTCTGTTATCGCCCCAATCAGTACCTCTTGTAGGAACAAGTTGTTCATCTGAACTTACTTCATTTAAAGCATATAAGTTTTCTTGAGTACCTATATTATAGATCCTATTATAAGCATCAGTTAAATTCCCTGAAACATTTACCCCTGTAAATTCACCAGATTCGGACTCCGTAACTACTGAATCTAATTCCTCAACTTCTAAATCAGTACATGACCAAATCACAACTGATAATCCTATGAATAATAATTTGAAATTTTTCATTTTTTAATATTTAGTTATTTTTAGAATGTAACATTTAATCCTAGGGTTAAAGTTCTTGGTCTAGGAAAAGCAGTATATTCAATACCTAATGAAGGTACGCCATTCAATGTTTTGTTAGTATTAATTTCAGGATCGATTCCATTATATCCTGTAAGGACAAACAAATTTTGAGCATTAGCAGAAAGTCTCATTCCTTTTACAAAATTATTACCATCTAAATTAAAGTTATATCCTACTGATAAATTTTGTAACCTTAAGAAGTCACCCTTTTGAAGAAATCGAGTAGAAACTGTTGCTGTATTACTTTGAGATTCATCAGAATCTACAACATTTTTAGTCACATTTCTTCCATTACCAATTGCCCCAGCAGTAAAATAGCCATTTTCTGTATTATTATATAGATAGTGACCACCTTGACCATTCATATATAAGCTAAAATCAAAGTTTTTGTATCTTGCTGAAGTATTTATACCAAAATTCCAAACCGGAATAGGGCTTTTATCTACTAGTTGAGGAATACCATTATTTTCTTCGATTGCCAGACCTTCATCATCATACCCTTCAAAAACGCTCATATAATATGCAAACAGAGGTTGATTATTTATAATTTGCTGGGCAAATGCTCCTGTTAGTCCTTGGCCAGTAATTGCGCCCGTGTTTAATTGGCCTTCGTAATTTTGAACTATGTTTTTATTATAAGATACATTGAATCCTGCATTCCACGTAAAGTCTGAATTATCAATAACTACATAATCCAATGAAAGTTCAACCCCTTGGTTTATTACATTTGCGTCCAAATTTTGCCAAGTAAAAGGAGTGGCAGCTGGCTGAGCAGAATTAACCTGAATTAATAAGTCAGTAGTGTTCTTGTAATAGTAGTCGATAGTACCATTCAATCTTCCTTTATTAAAACCAAAATCTAATCCTATATTCGTTTGAGAAGTTTGTTCCCAGCTTAAGTCAGGATTCCGGTATGCTACAAAAGATGTTCCTGGAGTTTGAATATTAGTATTGCCAACCGCCAAATCACCATATCTTTGTCTTTGCTGATGTAGGTTATGAGGAATTTCTTGGTTTCCAGTAATACCATAACCTACTCTTAATTTCAAATCATAAAATAAACTTGGGGTAAATGATTCATCGGAAATCCTCCATGCGAAGGCTCCAGATGGAAATACCCCATATTTATTATTACCTCCAAATCGAGACGACCCATCTGCACGAACAGTTGCTGTAAATAAATACTTATCCATCAAGTTGTAATTCAACCTACCAAAGTATGATTGAAGTTCATCTACCTCTGCAAAAATATTTTCACCAATTGCATCAACTGAAGTAGAAGGCAAATCTGTAGTAAATTCATCTGTCTGTATATCCGGGAATAACCTATTTACAAATAATCCATCACTGTCCAAGCCAAATTGCTGATAACTTCCAGCTATACGTGCTCGAATTGCATCTCCAGATGAATTAAGGTTATTAATCATTTGATTCATATCTGAAACACCTTGAAAACCAAATCCCAATAAAGTATTACCAGATCTTTCAAATTTCTGATACGAATAACCAGCTAATGCTGAAAAATTACCTTGCCCAACTTTTTTATCAAAATTTAAAATTGCTTCAAATATCTGAGTGCCTGTTTCAAGATTAGATACACTACCTTGTCCATTACCTGCTGTATTTCCAATATTTAATTCTGGAGAAACCATTTGACTTCTTGTAGAATTAGCATCATCCCAACCACCATTTATTCTAAAATTTAATTCTTTAGTTATGTCGTAATCTAATGAGGCATTTATTAAAACCCTATCTGTTTGCGCTTCATCAAGATTATATTCTAACATCGCTAATGGATTTCTAAATCCGGCTGGTTGTACAGTTGGATTAGCCTCCAATGTAGGATTACCTAAATATGCTGCTCCTAAGAGATCTCCCTCAAAACCAACGTTATCTGTGATTGGAGGAGCTAGATCATTTACTCTTGATAATGTAATTTGAGTTGAAAAAGTTAATTTATCATTCAAAAACCTTTGACTTAAATTGAGGCGTGCATTCAATCTTTCCATTGCCGAATTTCTGATTACGCCTTGCTGATTCTCATAACCTGCTGAAACACGATAGTTTCCAGATTTATGACCACTTGAATAGGCAACATCATGTTTTGTTGAAATTGCTAATCTAGAAATTTCATCTTGCCAGTCAGTACTTGAGCCATTATCTAATTCAGCAGGATCTACTCCATATTGTGGTAAAGCAGCTAAATATTCATTTGCGTTCAATACATCATATCTGTTAGCCGGTCTTGCAAAGCTTACACTTGCATTATACTCAATATTCTTCTGACCTGCTGTTCCTCCTTTTGTAGTGATCAAAATTACTCCGTTTGCTCCTCTTGAACCATATATTGCAGTGGCTGATGCGTCCTTCAAAATATCTATACTTTCTATATCATTAGGGTTCAAAAAGTTCAACGGATTTTTTGAAGATGAAGTACCACTGCCTAAATCCGCCCCTCCAGAAGTAACATCTCCACCTGATAATGGAATACCATCTACTACAAATAATGGATTGTTACCATTTCTTACAGAAGATGTACCTCTAATACGGATATTAACACCTGCTCCAGGCTCACCGCTAGCCGATGTTATCTGAACACCCGCAGATTTACCTTGAATTAACTGTTCTGGTGAAGAAATTACTCCCGCATTAAAATCTTTGGACGAAACTCTTTCAACTGCGCCAGTAGCGTCTCTGGCTTCAATTTGTCCATACCCTACTACTATAACTTCAGAAAGTTGAGCAATATCTTCATTTAAGGAAACATCCACAACACTTCTTCCATTTATAGCTACATTTTGATTTGAGTAACCTATAAATGAGAAACGCAAAGTAGCATCATTAGGAACAGAAATTTTATAATTCCCATCTAAATCCGTGACAACCCCGTTACTGGTGCCCATCTCTAATACGTTCACACCAGGAAGACTTTCTCCAGAACTACCGTCTATTACGGTACCGGATATCGTCCTGTTTTGTGCCATTACTTCCCCAAGAGGAATAAAGGCTAACATTATGACAATAAGTAAAAAATTTTTCATGAATTGTTAGTTTTAATTTTAAAAGTTTCAATAATACATTGATTGTGTTTGTTTTGTTTTGTTATAATTTTTCAATATAAGATTCTGTTTTTACATAAAATTACGTTTAAGTTTGACGAATTTAACACTTTCATAACTTGAATGTAATTATTTGAAAATAATCGTGCAAGCCTTTGCAAACGTTTTAACAAATCACCATATTACGTAAACGTTTACGTAACAATAATAATGCTTATTTAGAATTTTTCTAAATAAAAATAGTCTTTTTTATCAAAATAATATCATTATGAGCAAACATAATACTAGGTTAAAAGATATTGCTGAAAAATTAGGTATTAGTATTCCCACTGTTTCCAGAGCATTAAACAATAAGTCTGATATAGGTGAGGCTACTAAAAGAAAGGTTTTAGCATTGGCAGAAGAGTTGCAATATGAACCCAATCAATTTGCCATTACCTTTAAAAATCAACAATCCTATATAATAGGTTTGATTATTCCACAAATAGTACATCATTTTTTTTCCAATGTAATAAGTGGCATTATTACCGAAGCAGAAAAATTTGGGTATAGTGTGATGTTATTCCAAAGTAATGAAAATTATGAATCTGAATTAAAAGGCACAAAAACCTTTAAAAAAACAATGATAGATGGCTTAATCATCTCGCTTTCGGATACTACCCATAATGTAGATCATTTAATAGGATTACAAGACCACAAAATTCCTGTAGTACTTATAGACAAGGTAACTGATATGATGACAGCCAGTAAAATTGTGTGCGATGACTACAAAGGTGCTTACGATGCTACCGAGCACTTGATAAAAGTTGGAAAAAAGCAGATTGCTCATATTACCGGATCTCTCACTCCTATGACCACTAAGGAGCGATATAGAGGATACGTGGATGCACTGGAAGCTTATGGCCTAAAGATTGACAAAAATCTCTTAAAATATTGCGATCTGGTATCAGAGAAGGAAAGTTATTCACAAACTAAAGATTTATTAAACTATTTAAACCCTCCTGACGCCATTTTTTGTGCTACAGACCCTACTGCCATTGGTGCTATCAATGCAATAAAAGATCATGGTTTAAAGATTCCAGAAGATATAGCAGTAATAGGCTTTAGCAACTGGAGTATGTCATCTATCATAGACCCGCCTCTATCATCTGTAATGCAACCCGATTATGAAATGGGGCAGAAAGCAGTTCGACTTGTAATTGATGAGATAAATAATTTAAAAGAAGATAAGCCTATAAAATTTAAAACGCATATTATGAAAACATCCTTGATATTAAGAGAATCTACTATTGGGAAAAAGATTGATCTTGGTAAGGGAGTTGTTAATTTGTTGTAGGTTATAGGTTATAGGTTATAAGTTGTAGGTTTTCGCAGCAAAACTAAGACCCAAGGACGAAGGAAACGGGATAGGTTTTAGGTTGTCAGTTATAAGTTGTAGGTTATTACTACATCCTTAAAAAAAAATCATCCTGTCTTTTGAACAACTCACACAGGCCCAGCCAAAGGCCCCCCAATGGGTGGCAAGCTTGGCAGGCTCTCTCTTGGAAAAAGAGGAGGTTTGTGCCACTTAAAATTAGTGCCTCTTATTCCCTTTTAAATATTCTACCAATCTCAATAAATCACTCGTCATTCCCAGCCCAGCCAAGGGCTGGCAGGCATAATTTAACGAGGAGCGAGGGAAATATCCGGAACCCCCTTGCTATTTTTCACACTGCTGGCCAAGAACTTATTGAAAAGGTAAACACCTTCTAAGCTCATCAGTAGGTTCAAGCTAACTCAGTGCTATACGAAGGGGATCCCTTATAAATTAATATCCTACGGATATTGAATTTTAAGGGATGACGTGCCTTGTTGGTGGTGTGTATTAAGAAAGAGCAATAAGTAAAATACAGGTCTTACTTGAAGTAGCGACCTAGGCTACTTTTTTGGTCAGACGGCAGTAAAATCGAACCAAAAAAAAACTCCCCACTCCTATTTTTGGAATGAAGAGCTTTAAGAAAACTGTTTTTTCAGAAGAATAACGTGCTATAAATTATACCGGAGTATTCAACATCTTTAAACCTACCAATTTAGATTCTTCATAACCAATGGATAGATAACCAAAAACTCCTCCTGCTGACTCAGCTACTTTCTTGGCTATATCTCGCATCGACTCTACAAACTGATTTGCCCATCTGTTATCCATTTTACTTAAAATATCATTCAGCCTTTCTAATTCTTCTATCACAATTTTACTCCTCACTTCGGGGTCCGAGGGAAAATTTTTGAGTAACCTGTTTAGGTTCTCTTCAAATTGGGGCGAAACTAGATTATAATAACCTAACAATTCCTTTCTGGCATTTTTTTGTTTGGTGCGGGTTAGGCTTACCGCTTCTTTTAACTCACTATTGCTTATTTCTTCATCTGCTCCAGCAATAAGTATAGTAACTAAGGCCGGAGCATTCATTAAGGCTGTTTGATCTGATTCTGATAGGTTTTCAAATATGGTAGACATGTTTTATTATTTTTTATAGGTTTTAATGGAGCAATATAAGGATTGTAGGGGAAAGTTGGTAATTGGTTGATTAGATAATTAGTTCGGTGGTTATTGAAGGTAATGATAGTATTATTTACTGAACTTCCCTCTAATGACTAATTAACAATTGCACTTTCCTATTCATAATGTTCGATGACTCTTTCCTAATACCAAATAACCCTAGACCACTCTAATTATCTTCTTACTCATATTCAACACCTTAACCTCTTGCTGTAAACGTATTAATTCCCAACTATCCCCAGAGGGTGCATTGAGTAAATTCTGAGTGACATCCCAAACATTGCCTCTCCAACCTGTAATTAACCTTGAAAGCAACCACTCATCCATTCGGCCCATTAATTTATCGATCATGGCCATAGCAGGTGATGCTGGTGCAATTACATCATCCTGAACCGCATCAATGGTTTCAGAAATAATAATATTTACTATTTCATGGTCTTTCTTTCTATCAATTTTGGTCGGTCCATCCAAATTATGCCACTCTGTTTTTAAACAATCATATAAAGCGAGTGGAAGATCATAATTGATATGTGCATTCACTCCAATTAATAAGTTTTGCAGTACATGCAGTTTTTGTTGGCATGTGCAATCATGTACTTGCTTCCAAACCTTAGGTGTTTCAGGAGATACTAATTCATACTGATCTAAGGCTTCGAAATAATATTCCGAAAATCTTACCAATAATTGAGTGACCCATTGAGCATTGGAAAATTTATTTTGCTTTACTGCCTCATACATATTGGCACTCATCATATTATAACACCGCAAAAAAACCTGTCTATTATCGCAGGAATTTTCC